>JBKGYG010000024.1:0-24643 GCA_046546235.1 Eubacteriales bacterium
TATTCTACAGCTTATACTGTTATTTAAAGTTTGTTTCTATATAATTTTTCAATAATTCTTCCAATAATTCATCTCTTTCAATTTTCATTATCTTGCTTCTTGCATTATCATAACTAGTAATATATGTAGGGTCCCCTGACAAAATATATCCTACAATCTGATTAACTGAATTATAACCTTTTTTACTTAATGCTTTATAAACAGCTGTGAGAACATCTTTCGCTTCATTCTCTGGTTCTTTTACAACTTTAAAAAATTGTGTGTGCTTATCATTAGTCATCGTCTCACATCCTTACTTATGCTCTCATTACAACTTAAGTTTCAACAATTATGTTAAAGTTACTTAGTTGCATTCCACCATTATATAAATAAACAATCTTAAATCAATTGTAACGTGTTGAAGATTATTATATATGTTTATATATTATATATTATAATAAAAACTATAATAATTCAATTCACTTTTATAAATATTTTAATTAAATTTGATGATAAGAGCTTTGATTTTCAATATAACATATCACCTAACATTGCTGAAATATAAACTTGTATCATTTGATTGCTTAAATTATTACCCGTTTGTAATCCTACTCTTAAATATCTTTTTGTATATCCTACATTATACGTGACATTATCTATATTTACAACATCTTCAAACAATACTTCTTGTTTTGTGTTTATAAATTTATTTAAATAGTTATATTTAAGGTCTTTTGATAATTCTATTAGTGTATTACTGCGATTATTTTTAACATTGGCATCAACTTGATTAGGTAGCTTAGTAGCTTTTGTTCCTTCTCTTTGTGAATATTTAAATACATGTATATCATTAAAAGAAACTTTTTTTATATAATTATATGTTTGGTTAAATTCATCTTCAGTCTCTCCTGGAAACCCAACAATAATATCCGTAGTAATTGATGGATTATTGTAATAAGTACGTAAAATATTTACTTTTTGCAAAAATTTATCTGTTGTATACTTACGATTCATTCTTTTTAATGTATCATTACAACCACTTTGTAAAGACAAATGAAAATGCGGACAAACTTTATCTATTTTACTTATTATACTAACAAATTCTTCTGTTATTAAACTTGGCTCTAGTGAGCCTATTCTAATTCTATTTAAGTTCTTTATTTTATTAAGCTCAATTATTAAATCAATTAAACTAGTGTTTTCTAAATCAATACCATAAGAAGCTATATGTATTCCTGTTAAAACAACCTCTTTATATCCATTTTGTACTAATTGATTTACTTCCCTAATTATTTCTTTTTTGTATCTACTTCTAACTCTTCCTCTAACATAAGGAATTATACAATAAGAACAAAATTGATTACACCCATCTTGTATTTTAATATACGCTCTAGTCTTATCATTTACTTTAGAAATAGAGAGGTTTTCATAATTATTAATTTTATTCATATCTATTATATTGCTATCTACTTTATTAGTACTCAAATATTCTTCTATAATATCTACTATTCTATTCTTATTATTATTCCCAATTACAATATCTATGTTAGTTTTTTCTTTTAGCTCTTCACCAATAGCTTGAGCATAACACCCAACCACTACAATGATAGCATCTTTATTGTTTTTTCTTGCTTTATTAATTAATTGTCTTGATTTTTTGTCAGCCATATTTGTAACTGTACAAGTGTTTATAATATATATGTCAGCTTTTTCTTTAAAATCAATTATTAAATAACCTTTATCTTCAAAAAGTTGTTCCATAGCATCAGTTTCATATTGATTTACTTTACAACCGAGAGTTTGAAAGGCAATTGATAACATAATTTTCCTCATTTCTATAAAATATATTTCAACCATAATACATGCAATTATTTTCTTTATATCCTATATATTTCCATTTAATAAAAGATTAACAATTTATTTATTGACAATGTTTGGAAATAAGGGTAGTATATTCTTGTAGAATGATTTTTGAAAAGGAGGGTTTTTATATGAAAGAAGTAAAAATTTCATTAAGTTCAATTGAAAAAGTAAAAAGTTTTGTTAATTTAATTAGTAAATATGATTGTGATTTTGATTTAGTTTCTGGCAGATACGTTATTGATGCAAAATCAATTATGGGAATCTTTAGTTTAGACTTATCAAAACCAATTGAGCTTCATATTCTTGATGACGATATTGATGATGAAATTGTTGAAGCTTTAGAACAATATATTGTTGAATAAAAAATCCGCTCCTTAGTGGGTTTTTTATTTTCTAATTCTAACCACTTCAATATCATTCATCGCTTCTTCTATTAATTTTTCAATATCTTCTAATCTTTGTTCAGATCTTTCAATACTCCTTATATTAGGTTTTGTTACTGGGTGTTTTGCAACAAAAATAGTGCAACAATCTTCATAAGGCAAGATAGATGTTTCATATGTTCCTATTTTCTCGGCTATATTAACAATATCTTGTTTGTCAAATCCAATAAGTGGCCTAAAAACAGGTATTGTACAAACTGCATTTGTTGTTGCTAGACTTTGTATAGTTTGACTAGCTACTTGTCCAATACTTTCTCCTGTAACAAGTGCCATAGCCCCATTTTTCTTAGCTATTTCTTCAGCAATTCTCATCATTACTCTTCTCATAATTATAGTAAGTTGTTCATGAGGACATTTATCATAAATATAAAGTTGTATGTCAGTAAACGGTACAATATTTAAATTAATAGATCCTACATATGAACTAATTATTTTTGCTAAATCAATTACTTTTTGCTTTGCTCTTTCACTTGTATAAGGGTGGGAATGATAATATACAGCATCTAAAGCTACACCGCGTTTTGCAATCATCCATCCAGCAACTGGACTATCAATTCCTCCTGATAACAAAAGCATCCCTTTACCATTAGTCCCTAAAGGCATTCCTCCAAGCCCATTAATACAATGAGAATATATATATACTTTATTTCTAATCTCTACTGTAACACGAACTTCTGGTTTATGAACATCAACTTTCATTTCAGGATATTTTTCTAATAATTCTGCACCTAATTCTTTTGCTATTTCCATAGAGTTTAATGGATATTTTTTATTGGCTCGTTTAGCCTCAACTTTAAAAGTAAAATTCCTATTACTATAAGCATTTTTAATATGCTCTATTGCTACTTTTTTAATAGTATCAAAATCCGATCCTTCTGAAACGACTACAGGACAAATACCAACTATTCCAAAAACTTTTTTTAACTTATTTATAACATCTTCATAGTCGAATTCTGAATTTGCCTCTACAAAAATTCTTCCTTGTTCTTTTTTTACCAAAAAATCTCCTTGATTCCTTAGAGAATTTTTAATCTGTTTAACAAGAGCATTTTCAAATATAAACCTATTCTTACCTTTTATTGCTATTTCACCATATTTAATAAGAAATGCTTTATACATTTATTTGCCTCCTCTTACATATTTTCTTAAAAAAGGAACTTCTTTTTTAAGAACTTTAATACAATGATCTACATCATCTTCCGTATTAAAAATTGAAAAACTAAACCTTAATGTCTCATCAATTTCTTTATTATCTAGTTTTAGAGCTTTTAAAGTTTGACTAATTGAAGATTTATGTGATGAACAAGCTGATCCTGTTGATACATATATATCGTATTTCTCTAATGTATGGAGTAATACTTCACTTTTTATATTTTTAAATCTTAAACTAACTATATTAGGTGAACCTTTTAAATAATCCATTCCATTTATTTTCACATCGTTAATATTATTTATTATACCATTTATTAATCTAGTTTTTATTTTATATAAATGTTTTATATTATCATTAATATTTTTATACATTTCATTTGAAGCTAGAGCAAAACTTGCTATACCTGGAACATTTTCTGTGCCTGATCTTAAGCCTCTTTGATGTTCTCCTCCATAAAGTATAGGTTTTATTTTTACTTTATTATTAACATATAATAAGCCAATTCCCTTTGGCCCATGAATTTTATGCGAACTAATACTTAATAAATCAATTAACTCTCTTTTAGGGTATATTTTGTATTTGCCAAATGATTGTATAGCGTCTACATGGAACAAGGCTCTCTGATTTTTATTTTTAATAATTTTAGCTATATCATTAATATTTTGAACACTGCCTATTTCATTATTAACATGCATAAAAGATACTAATATAGTCTTTTCATTTATCATATCTTCTAATTTTTTTATATCAATAAGCCCTTCCTTATCTACAGGAGCAATGCTTATGTCAAATCCATATTCTTCTTCTAAAAACTTTACCGGATTAATAACTGAAGGGTGTTCAATAGCAGAAGTTATAATATGTTTACCTGATTTTCTATTTGCTAATGCAGTTCCAATTATAGCTAAATTATTAGATTCTGTTCCCCCTGATGTAAAGTATAATTCTTTATCATCAACTTTAAGAATATTAGAGAATATATCCTTTGCTTCTTTTATTACTAATTCAGCTTTTATGCCTTTGTTATGTAAAGAAGATGGGTTACCATACTCCTCATATGAGTCTATCATTTTTTTAATAACACATTGTAATGGCTTAGTTGTTGCTGCATTGTCAAAATAAACTTCCATTGTTAACACCTCTTTATATTTAAGTATACCTTATTCTAATATTTTTAAAACATATTTATTAGAATCATCTAATTATACGCCTCGTTGGCAACGCTATTTGTTTCATCACTAACGTGAACAAATTTCAAGTTGCGATGCTCTAAACAAATTGTTCTACCTTTATCATAAGAAAGATGCTACTTAAAGGTAAAGTAGCATCTGAATATATACACCACATTCATTAAGAATAAAGAAAATAGGAATATCTTTGTGGCACATGTTTTAAGTGCCAATTACCTGAAAATAGGAATATCTTGATTAACAAATAAAAAGGTAGGACTATCCTACCTCAGGAGATTTTATAAATATCTTTATGCAAAATATAAATTAATTGATATTCTACAATTTGAATTGTAGAAATTATATCTAATATAATCTCCTTCATTATTTTGTAACATTTTCAATAGCTTGCATTACACGTGACTTTTGAAAAGGTTTAACAATAAAATCTTTAGCACCATTTTTAATGGCCTCAATAACCATTGGTTGCTGACCCATCGCAGAACACATTATAACTTTGGAATCAGGACTTACTTTTAATATTTCAGACAAAGCTGTTACCCCGTCCATTTCAGGCATAGTAATATCAAGTGTTACTATATCCGGTCGTAAAGCTTCAGCTTTTTCAATTGCTTCTTTTCCGTTATTTGCTTCCCCAACAATATTAAAATCCTCTTCACTTAACATTTTCTTAAGTACTGTTCTCATAAAAATAGCATCATCAACTATAAGAACACTAAGTGCCATAATTAATCCTCCTCTAAGCTTATCATAAGTGCAGAAAGAAGCGCTAAACCAGCTGTTTCAGTTCTTAAAATACGTTTTCCAAGAGAAATTGGCGTAACTCCAAAACTGATAGCTTGATCTATCTCATCTTCTTCAAACCCACCTTCAGGTCCAATAAAAACACCAATTGACTTACTATCAATGTTATTAATTATTGACCTTGTTTTATTTATATTTTTTGCTTTTTCATAAGGAATAAGATTAACCCCTAATGAAGTTGCATAATCTAATGCTTTTTTATACGACATTATAGTGTTTATTTTAGGTATAATACCTCTTCCAGATTGTTTTGCTGCTGCTTCTGCGATAATTTTCCATCTTTGAATTTTTTTATTTTGTTTCTCAGCATCAAACTTAACTATAGTTCTTTTTGTATTAACAGGTATAATCTTATAAACACCAAGTTCTACAGCTTTTTGAACTATTAAGTCCATTTTATCTTTTTTGGGTAATCCTTGAAATAAATATATTTGCGATTTAAGTTCGCTTTTTGTCGAATATACATCATCTATTTTGGCAATTATTTTATCGTTAGTAACTGTATTTATTATACAATAATAATCATTGCCTTGTCCATCACAAATTATTATTTTGTCATTTTTTTCCAACCTTAAAACGTTTTTTATATGATTTACATCGCTACCATTCAACATAATTTGAGATTCTTCTATTTGATTTTTATCGACAAAAAAACGATTCATTTAATCACTCCATATTTTTAGCTACTATAACTGCCCATTCACCTTTTTCTTTTGTTTCTATAATAGATAATCCATTTTTAATTAAAGAACTTTTAACTTCTTTAACCTTTTCTAAAATAATACCTGACATTATAAATAATCCATTTGTTTTTAGGACTTTTTTTATATTTTCAGTTAGCTTGATTATTACATCAGCTAATATATTTGCGACTACTATATCAGATTTTTCATTAATTGTATCTACTAAATCACCTTGTTTAACAGATACATTGCTTGAAACTTTATTTTTATTTATATTTTCTTTAGCAACTGCTACAGCATTTGGATCAATATCTGTACATATCACTTTTGAAGCACCCAATTTAGCAGCAGCAATTCCTAAAACACCACTTCCGCAACCAATATCATATACAATCAAATTCCTTTGTATATATTTATTAATCATATTAATACATAAACTTGTTGTTTCATGAGTCCCTGTACCAAAAGCCATTCCTGGATCAAGTTCTAAAATAATATCATTCTCATAGGCAAAATCCATCTCTTCCCAAGAAGGTTTTATTATAATATTCTTATCAACTCTAAAAGGCTTAAAGTATTTTTTCCAGTTATTTGCCCAATCTTTTTCATCTATTTCTTTCGTCTCGATAATTCCTTTACCAATATATAAATATTGCGAAACATCTTTTAATATTTTTTTTATATTATTGATAATAATTTTTTTATCTTCTTTTTCTGATAAGTAAAAACTCATATAAGATGTATCCTTGTCTTTTTGGGTTGGTTCGTCAAGAAAATCAACATACATTATTTCTTTGTCTTTATTAGATAAAGGCACTCCATCCTCTATCTCAATGCCCTGAATCCCTAATTTCAAAAGACGATAGCTAATAGCATCTACAGCTTGTGGAGTTGTTGTCAATTTATATTGCAACCATTTCAAATTATATACATCTCCTTAATTCATTGCATCTTTAAAACCATCTTTTACCTTGTCAAAAAAACCTCTTTTGTGCTCATGTACTTTCTCGCCATTAGATTCTGCAAAACGTTTAAGCAGATTCTTTTGCTCTTCATTTAATTTTTTTGGAACTTTTACAATCAGAGTAACATAGTGATCTCCTCTTATTTCTTTATTACGTATATGAGGTACCCCTTTGCCCTTTAATTTAACTTGTGTATGTGATTGTGTTCCGGCTTTAATAATATGTTTTTCTTCACCATCAATGGTTTTGATAATTATATCATCTCCTAGAGCAGCCTGCGTAAAAGAAATAGGAACTTCAGAATATATATTATAACCTTCTCTTTCAAACTCAGGATGATTCTTAACATATACAGTAACTAAGAGATCGCCTCTTGGTCCGCCATTTACTCCCGGCTCACCTTTTTCTCTTAGACGAATACTTTGTCCTTGATCTATTCCTGCTGGAATATCTACAGAAATTGTTTTTTCTTTGCTTTGTTGACCTGTTCCATGGCAATCTTTACATTTATCTTTAATTATTTTGCCATCTCCACCACATACATTACAACTACGAACATTTGTAATAGTTCCAAATAATGTTTGTTGGTTATATCTTACTTGCCCAGAACCACCACATTGCGAACAAGTTTCGGGACTTGTTCCTGGCTTAGCGCCACTTCCTTGGCATGTATCACAAGTTTCTTTAATTGTCATATTGATCTCTTTTTCAACACCAAAAACTGCTTCTTTAAATGATAAGTTTAAAGCTGTACGAATACTGGCTCCTTTTTGAGGTGCATTTCTTCTCCTAGATGCTCCTCCACCAAAAAAATCACCAAATATATCGCCAAATATATCACCCATATCAAAATCAAAACCACCAAATCCACTTTGGCCACCAGCTCCATTACTAAAAGCTGCATGCCCAAATTGGTCATACTTAGCTCTTTTTTCAGAATTGATAAGTACGTCATAAGCTTCTGAAGCTTCTTTAAACTTATGTTCAGCTTCTTCATTTCCTGGATTCATATCAGGATGATATTGCTTTGCTAGTTTTCTATATGCTCTTTTAAGCTCTGCGTCTGTGGCATTTTTACTTACACCTAACACTTCATAGTAATCCCTTTTATCCGGCATTTTTTCACACCTTCCAATTAATTAAATATCTTAACTTTTTAAAAGCCAAAGAACTTACTTTCTTTGGCTTTTTATTATCTCTATTTTACACTTCTTTATAGTCTGCGTCAACTACATCATCATCACCATCATCATCATCAGATTCTGGTGCGGAACCTGGTTCTCCTTGAGCTCCTGGTTGTGCTTGTTGATACATTTGTGCAAATAAGTTTTGAGCACTAGTCATTAAAGCTTCTTTAAGAGTTTTTATTTGTTCTATATCAGCTTCTGACATATTTTCAACTGTTGTCTTTTCTAAAACTTCTTTTAGCTTTTTAAGGTCTTCTTCTACTTTACTTTTTTCAGAATCATCTACTTTATCGCCCGATTCTTTAAGTGCTTTTTCTGTTTGAAAAACCATAGCGTCTGCTTCATTTCTTACATCTATTCCTTCTTTACGTCTTTTATCTTCATCTTCATGTTGTTGCGCTTCTTTTACAGCTTTATCAATATCATCATCGGTTAGATTTGAACTTGCAGTTATAGTTATATGTTGTGCTTTTCCTGTTCCTAAGTCTTTTGCTGTAACATTTACTATACCATTAGCATCAATATCAAATGTAACTTCTATCTGTGGAACTCCTCTAGGTGCTGGTGGAATACCATCTAATCTAAATTGACCGAGAGTTTTATTGTCTTTTGCAAATTGTCTTTCTCCTTGTACTACATGGATATCAACAGCTGTTTGATTATCCTCTGCAGTAGAGAAAGTTTGACTTTTCTTAGTAGGTATTGTTGTATTTCTTTCTATAAGTTTAGTAGCAACTCCACCTAATGTTTCTATACCAAGTGACAATGGTGTAACATCAAGCAATAAGATATCTCCTGCTCCTTCTTCACCAGCTAATTTACCACCTTGAATAGAAGCACCAATTGCAACACATTCATCAGGGTTTATTCCTTTAAATGCATCTTTACCTGTTATTTTGTTAACTGCATTTTGTACAGCTGGAATTCTTGTAGAACCACCAACAAGTAAAATTTTATCTAAATCACTAGGATTTAATCCTGCATCTTTTATTGCGTTATTTACTGGTGTTAAAGTTTTTTCTACCAAGTCAGAAGTTAATTCATCAAATTTTGCTCTTGATAAATTCACATCTAAGTGTTTTGGCCCTTCTTGAGTTGCTGTGATAAATGGTAAGTTAATATTAGTTGTGGTTGTTGTTGATAATTCTTTTTTGGCTTTCTCAGCAGCTTCTTTTAATCTTTGCATTGCCATCTTATCTTGTGTTAAATCTATTCCTTCTTGACCTTTAAATTCTTTAACTAAGAACTGGATAACTCTTTCATCAAAGTCGTCTCCACCTAAGCTATTATCTCCACTAGTTGCAAGAACTTCAATTACTCCTTCACCTATTTCTATAATAGAAATATCAAAAGTTCCTCCACCTAAATCATAAACCATGATTTTTTGTTCATTTTCATTGTCTAATCCATAAGCAAGAGCTGCAGCTGTTGGTTCATTTATAATTCTTTTTACTTCTAAACCAGCTATTTTCCCTGCATCTTTTGTTGCTTGACGCTGACTATCTGTAAAATATGCTGGAACAGTAATAACAGCTTCTGTAACCTTTTCTCCTAAATAATTTTCTGCATCAGCTTTTAATTTTTGAAGAATCATTGCAGAAATCTCTTGTGGTGAATATTTTTTATCGTCTATTGTCACCCTATAATCTGATCCCATATGTCTTTTTATTGAAGTAACAGTTTTGTCTGGATTGGTAATAGCTTGACGTTTTGCTGGTTCTCCAATTAATCTTTCTCCTGATTTACTGAACGCTACAACTGATGGTGTTGTTCTAACACCTTCTGTATTTGTTATAACATTTGGTTTGCCACCTTCCATAACAGCTACACAGGAGTTAGTGGTACCTAAATCAATACCAATAATTTTTCCCATTATTAATTCCTCCTTATTTTGATTTTTTCTATTCAATACAGAATTAAACATTACTATATAAATAAATTAATTAACAACTTTAACCATACTATGTCTTAGAACGGTATTTTTATACATATAACCTTTTTGATATTCTTCAACTATTGTATTATCATCGTAATCATCATCTTCAGAATGTTGAACTGCATTATGATAATTTGGATTAAAAGGTTGCCCTACAGTTTCGATAGGTTTTACTTCCATTTCTTCTAATGTTGATATTAATTGTTTATAAATCATTTCTATACCTTTTGCAAAGTTATTACTTTTTTCTTCTTCAGATAGACCAGTAAGAGCTCTCTCAAAATTATCAATAATAGGAAGTATTTTTTCCAATACTTCTTTGGCTCCAACTTCATACATTTGAATTTTTTCTTTTTCAGTCCTTTTTCGATAATTATCAAACTCAGCCATTGTACGTTTTAGTCTATCTACATATTCTTCTAATTGACAGTCTTTTGAAGATTCTTCATCATTATTATCTTCTTCTAATATTTCAGGTTGATCATCATCTATTGAAGAATCTATCGTTTCTTCAATCTCATTATTATCTACCTGAGTTTCCTGTTCTTTTTTGTTTTTCTCATCATTGTTCACCAAAATCTTTTCACCTTCCTTACTAATCTTTATGGAGACTTCTTATTCCATATATTATCCATTTGTTTAATCATATATTTAAGCATAGAAACAACTTTTACATAGTCCATGCGTTTTGGGCCTATAATACCTACTGCACCAATTGTATCCTTACCTATATGATAAGTAGTTGTTATAAAACTACAATCTTCAAATGATTTTATATTGTTTTCATTTCCTATTACAATTTTTACATCATCATTTTGCTTATTAATCGTTTCATTTATCATAGAAAGAATAATATTTTTTTCTTCCAGTGTACATAATAATTCTGTAGCTTTATCAATGTCACTGAATTCTGGAAATCTAAGTATATTTGTTGCTCCACTAGTATAAATCTCAATATCATCAACAGATTTTACTGTGTTCATAACTGCATCAAGTACACCATTTATTATTTCTCTATGAATACCTACGTGATTCTTTAGGTTTTGAATCAAATCCAAGTTAATATCTTGAACTGTTAAACCATGTAAGTTATTATTAAGTAGCAAATTAATAGTTCTTAACATTTCCAGCTTAATAGGTACCTTGAGATTAAGAAGGTGATTCTTAACAATGTTACCCTCCACTACAATTACTATTAGAATATTATTAAAATCCAATGAAAGTAATTGTATATGTTTTATTTTAGTCTGTTTGTATTGAGGCGTTGTTACAACAGTTGCATATTTAGTATGATTAGCAAGAATCTTGGCTATATCCTGTAATAACGCTTCTAATCGATCTACTCGTTCAAATAAAACCTCTTTTAATAAATCCTCTTGAATTTCTTTATGCTTCATCAATTGATCAACATACAAACGATATCCTGTATCAGATGGAATCCTCCCAGCTGATGTATGTGGCTGTTTAATAAGCCCTAATTCTTCTAAGTCTGACATTTCATTTCTAATTGTGGCTGAACTTATACCAAAGTCATATTGCTTAGAAAGTGTCCTAGAACCAACAGGTTCTGCAGATTCAAGGTAACTTAGAATAATAGCTTGTAAAACCTTAATCTTTCTATCATTTAATTCCATATAACTCACATCCTTCTAATTATAAAAAGGATCAACTGTGCAACCTTTCTGTTAGCACTCTCTTGATGTGAGTGCTAACACTTGCTTTTAAAATATCATTTGATTTCCAATTTGTCAAGTAATTTTTCAAACTTATTAAATAAAATCTTAGTTAAGGTGAATCCATTATGAATTCACCTTAGACTTACAAAACTCTGTTTTTTAAAATAAGTAGTATACGAATATATATATAGGTTAGCTTGCAAATTATTAAATTACCAAAAAAAAAGATTAGATTTCAATCAATCTAGAAGAAACTGTGTAAATACATAATTACTTAAATCAATCCCTTTAGAAGTTAGACTTATATTGTCATTTGAAACCTTGATTAGATTATTATCTTTTAAGTCATATATAGTATTTTTATATATTTCTTCAATATGCATGTTAAATCGTTTTAAGAACTCTTTTTTAGAAACTCCTTGTGTTAGTCTTAATCCTAAAAACATATATTCTTCCATTTTTTGTTTTTTTATTATTATATTTTTATTTTCTCTAATTTTATTTAAGTGCAAAACATTTTTTATATAATACTTGATATCTTCAGTATTCTTATATCTAACACCCTTTATATATGAAGATGCTCCTAACCCTATTCCTAAATATTCTCTTCCAATCCAATAGCTAAGGTTATGTTTGCACTTATAACCTTCCTTAGAAAAATTAGATATCTCATATTGCTTAAACCTAGCTTTTTTTAATTTTGAAATAGCTAAATGATACATTTGTCTTTCTATTTCTTCATCTAATTCCTTAAGTTTTCCAGATTCAAACAAGTCTGATAATAAAGTCCCACCTTCAACTATTAAACTATAGCAAGATATATGAGTTGGATTAAGTTTAATAATTTTATCTAATGTATTTTCCCATTTTATAATATTTTGATTAGGCAAACCAAACATTAAGTCTATATTAATATTTTTAAATCCAGCATCTTTTGCCATATAATAGCTGTCTAAAAATTCTTCATAATTATGTATACGTCCCAAAGCGCTTAATAATTCATTATCAGTTGATTGTAAACCGATACTTAATCTATTAATACCTATTTGTTTATATGTCTCTAATTTATCTTTGTCTACTGTTCCAGGATTAACTTCTATTGTGATTTCAACATCATTGCTTACATTATAATTATCTTTTATTGATTGGATTATCTTCTTAATTAATTCTTTGCTTATAATAGAAGGAGTTCCTCCCCCAATAAATATGCTTATAACTGAATACTCAACATCTTTATTAGTAGAATTTATCTCTTTTATTAGCGCTTCAACATAATATTTCTGCTCATTTTTAGTTGAAGGAAAAGATAAAAAATCACAATAATAACATTTTTTTATACAAAATGGTATATGAATATAAATGCTTAAAGGTATCATAATATCACCTAATCTAATTTTAAAACACTCATAAAAGCTTTTTGAGGTACTTCTACATTACCAACTTGACGCATTCTTTTCTTACCTGCTTTTTGCTTTTCAAGCAGTTTTCTTTTTCTAGATATATCTCCACCATAACATTTAGCTAGAACATCTTTTCTCATAGCCTTAACTGTTTCTCGTGCTATAACTTTATTACCAATAGCTGCTTGTATTGGAACTTCAAATAGGTGTCTTGGTATTTCTTCTTTAAGCTTTTCAGCTATTTTCCTTCCTCTTTCATATGCTTTTTCTTCATGAACAATCATGGATAATGCATCAACTACTTCTTTATTAATCAATACGTCGAGTTTAACTAAACTTGATTCCTTATAGCCTTTTAACTCATAATCAAAAGAAGCGTATCCACGAGTCTTAGATTTTAAAGCGTCAAAAAAATCATATATTATCTCATTTAGTGGTAATTCATAATGTAATACAGCTCTAGTTTCTTCTATATAATCCATTCCCAAATACTCACCACGCCTCTCTTGACATAGCTCCATAATAGGTCCAATATAATCTGTTGGCACCATTATTTCTGCACCAACAATTGGTTCTTCCATCAGTTTTATATTAGAGCTATCTGGCATATCAGTTGGGTTCGCTAGATTTATTACTTCATCATTTGTTTTATATATTTTGTAAATAACTCCCGGTGCCGTTGTAACTAAATCTAAATTGTATTCTCTTTCAAGTCGTTCTTGCACAATTTCCATATGCAATAACCCTAAAAACCCACATCTAAAACCAAAGCCTAAAGCTATAGACGTTTCAGGTTCAAATTGTAGGGATGCATCATTTAATTGAAGCTTTTCTAAGGCATCTCTTAGATCTTGATATTTTGCACCATCTGCAGGGTAAAGGCCACAATAAACCATAGGATTTACTTTTTTATAACCGGGTAATGGTTCTTTTGTAGGATTTGCTGCATCTGTAATAGTATCGCCTACTCTAGTATCCTTTACATTTTTTATGCTTGCTGTAATATAGCCAACCATACCTGCAGTTAATTCTTCAGCAGGAATATATTGACCAGCCCCAAAGTAGCCAACTTCTATTGCTTCAAATTCTTTTTTTGTAGCCATCATTTTAATCTTCATACCTGGCTTTATAGTACCTTCTTTTATCCTGCTAAAAACTATAACTCCTTTATAAGCATCATAGACCGAGTCAAATACTAAAGCTTTTAAGGGATTATTCTTATCCCCTTTTGGAACTGGGACATCTTGTACTATCTTTTCAAGTACTTCTTCTATGTTCTTACCTTCTTTTGCTGAGATTAACGGAGCATCTGAAGCATCTAATCCTATTATATCTGTAACCTCTTTTTTTACTCTATCTGGATCAGCACTAGGCAAATCAATTTTATTAATAATTGGAATTATTTCTAAGTCATGCTCCAATGCTAAATAAACATTTGCTAATGTCTGAGCTTCTATTCCTTGTGCAGCATCTACAACTAAAATAGCCCCTTCACAAGCTGCCAAACTTCTTGATACTTCATAATTAAAATCTACATGTCCAGGTGTGTCTATTACATTAAATACATATTCTTCTCCATCATTTGCTTTGTAAACTAACCTAACAGATTGAGCTTTTATTGTAATGCCTCGTTCTCTTTCAAGTTCCATATTGTCAAGAACTTGTTGTTGCATTTCTCTTTCAGTTAATAATCCTGTTTTTTCAATAATTCTATCTGCTAATGTTGATTTACCGTGATCAATATGTGCAATAATGCAAAAATTTCTTATTTTATCTTGTCCAATATTCGCCATTAGAGAATTTTCCTCCTTGCGTGTATATACTGATGGTAATTATAGCATAGAGTTTTTTTTCATACAACATTTAATTGATTTTATGTTGTTATAAATTCATTAATATTATGAACACAAATTAGCGTATATATTGTTCATTTTTTATTTTAGCATCTAAATATGAACATATATACGCTTATTTCTTATTTATTAAATTATTCATTTAATACCTCATATAATGTCCTAGCTAAAGGATTCATAGCGTTTTTAGCTTCTTCCACAGTGTTTGTTTGAGCTCCCACTTCTACTAGTAAAAATTGTGGTACAAGATGCATATTAAACCTATAACCTTTCAAATAAATTTTTCTCGTAAACCCTGGATATAATTCAGCCGCTTTTAAATGCATCTGCAAACTAAAAGCCATATTATCATCTATATAAGGATTAGTTAGATAATAATCTTGCACATTATCATTTACAACAGTTTTACATACCCCATTAAAAAACATAATCTTGGCTGTTTCTTTTCCATCAATGTTAGTAACAAGATGCATTGAATCTGAGATGCCATCCCTATGAAGATCAATTACTATTTCAATTGAAGGATTTTGCTCTATAATTTCAGAAATTGGACCTACTGCATTAGCATATGCTTTGTCTCTAGGTATATCATATACTCCTTTATGATGTATTGTTTTTATATCATATTCTTCTTCTAATATATTTGCTAATTCAGCTCCTATTCCTACAACCGTATCATTAAGATCCCCCGGCTTACTATCGATAAAATCTTCTTGTGAATGAGTATGAAAAATTAATATCTTAGGATCATCATTTTCATTGTTAATTTTTATATCTTTCTGCAAATATTCTTCTATGTCAAGATCCTCCATGGTTATTTTAGTACTATTATCAATAGTATAAATATTTTTAACTAAAAAATTGTAATCCAATAATTGTTCTAAAGTATATACATAAGAATCCGGATGTTGTTCTTCAATAGGTCGTGAATTAGTTGTTTCATCTTCAGGTAATTGCCTTAGATTTTCTAATTCGTTTTCATAATCTAAATTCTCACTTGTTGTATTTATCCTAGGATACAGCTCTGAAACTGTTTGATATTCAATGGATTCTTGGTTTAAAACATAATTTATTAATGGCACAGATGATGAAATAAAAGTACTATAAAAACTTGTCTCATATTCTTTTATTTTTTCTTGATTATTAGTATTCTCAAAAGTATAGCTTAATAGTGGTATTGATTTTATAAATATTTTTTCACTCATATATTCACTTGTTTTATTTACAATATTATAACTTTCTATCTTAAAACTTTTAGGAACATATAAATCATAACTTTTATATATTATATTTATTAATAATAGAATTATAGCAATAATAAATACATTATTTAATTTTTTGCTTAAATAATTATTTTTATTTTCCATTTTATCACTACCTTATCCTAAAGTTATATTAGCACCTTATACATACTATTTAACTTTAGAATAAAATATGATAGTTGATAAATAATTTATTAACTTAAATACCCTGTAATTTCTTTATAATCAATTTCTGGATGTAAAGCAATATTTATTGAACCAGATATAATATAACTTATTCTTTTAACAACTGAATCAATGTCTTTTGGTGTAACAAACATATTCCCAACATATGGATATAATACTTCTTTAATTAGTTCATATTTTTCTTCTTTATTAAATTCTTGAAGACTATTTAGAACATTTGCTTGCTTTGTTTGATTCATCATTGCATTTATAAGATTATCCATAGTATCATTCACAATAGTTGCTGCATCTACAACTGTAGGAACTCCTATTGCTAAAACAGGCACTCCTAAACTTTCTTCTGTTATTCCTTTGCGTTTATTTCCTACTCCTGATCCAGGATGAACACCTGTATCAGCAATCTGAATAGTTGAATTTACTCTACTAGTTCTTCTTGAGGCTAATGCATCAATAGCAATTATTAGATCAGGTCTAATTTCATCAACTATCCCTTTTATAATTTCAAAGGTTTCCATACCAGTCTGTCCCATAACTCCTGGTGAAATAGCACTTACTCTTCCCATATCATTAAGGTAATCTGCATCCTTTATTTCCTCAAATAAATGTCTTGTTACTAATAAATTAGAAGTTACCTTAGGCCCTAAAGAGTCAGGTGTAACCCACCAATTACCAAGCCCAACTACTAAAACAAGTGGATTTTCTTTTAATTTAGTAATACTTTTTATATGTTTAGCTAAATCATTAATAAGTTGATCATGTACTTCACTATCATTTTCTTTCATTAATTCACATTCCATTGTAATATAATTACCAATTGGCTTGTTCATCAATTTTGAACCATTTTCATCTTTAATCTTAACTTTTGTTACTTTAAGATTTATACTATCATTAACTTCTTCTTCTACTTCTACTCCTTTTATCTCAATATCTTCACCTTTATGAACCATTTCTCTAGCTTCAATAGCTAAATCAGTTCTAACTTGATAATAATTAAATGAATTATCTATCTGTTCTTCTCTATCCATAAGTATTTTACTCCTCTCAATTTTAGATATTTATTATTTTCTCCATTTTTTTTAGAAGTTATGTATTGACATAATTGTATCATTAATTTAAAATAAAATAGTATGTTTATGTTGTGCAATTAAGGCCGTGTCAAAGTATAATTGCAATACTTAAGAATATAATGAGTTTTACGGAGGTGTACAGTTTGGCAAATATTAAATCAGCTAAAAAAAGAATTAAAGTTATTCAAACAAAAACTTTAAGAAATAAAATGATTAAATCAAAAGTAAAATCTGTAATTAAAAGATTAGTTACAGCTGTAGAAGCTAATGATAAAGCACTTGCTAAAGAACAATTACAAATTGCTATTGCTGAAATTGATAAAGCTGCTTCTAAAGGTATTTATCATAAAAATACAGCTGCTAGAAAAGTATCTAGATTAACAAAACTTGTAAATTCTATATCATAGTTTAAAATGAGGGGAAATACCCCTCATTTTTATATTATATACAAAATGTTTCAACTATCGGCTATATTTAATAATAATCATCTCGATAGCTAGTTTATCTTCCATCCTTCCAGTCTTTACTAAAGTTTCATACTCTAAACAATCAAATAATGCTTTTTTAAGTTTATCTTCATTAAAATTTTTAATTTGTTTCAAGCAAGAATCAACTATAAACTTTCTTAACTGTAATTTTTTTGATATATTAAATGAATTTAACCTTTTGTTTGACAATGTTTTTACTTGCAACAACATACGAAATTGACGAACTAACATAAATAAAATTCTAAAAGGTGGTTCTTTTAGAGTTAGTAAATCATGATATAATTTTAAAGCTATTTCTTGTCTTTTTTCTCCAATTGCATCTATCATATCAAATATTTTATTTTCAAGTAGATTAGAACAAATATTGTCAATAGCATCTTTCTTTATTTCTTTTTCATTAATAGAATAACTAATTAATTTCTCAAATTCTTTTTCTACAGTTTTCATATCAGTTCCAACAACTTGAATAAAATAGTCACTTACGTCACTTGATATTATTATATTATTTTTTTTGGCTGTAAGACTTATCCATTGTTTAATTTCATATTCACTAACTTCTTTAAATTCTACTGGATTTCCTATTTTTTTGATTAATTTATATAATTTATTTCGTTTATCTACATTATCTTCAACAAAAATTATATAAGTTGTACTTGGGAGATTATCAAGGTACTCAGCCATAGTATCTGTTTCATTTTTTTTGCCACTTTTAAACAACTCAGAATTCTCGATAATTATTAATCTGTGTTCTCCAAGAAATGGTAGAGTTTCTGCCATTTCTATAATATCATCAACTTGCACTTGTTTTCCTTCATAATAATTATAATTCATAACATCATCGTCAGAACCTAATAACTTAAATTTTATTCTTTTCTTGTATAAATCCTTCAAAAAATTTTCTTCTCCAAAAAAAAGATATAAATTGCTAAGTTCTCCTTTTTTTAATTGCTGTTTTAATTCTTTCATCTTTATTCATCCCTTGGTATTTTTGTCTTAATTCTTATTGTATCACCATTTGTTATTAATTCTATAGCTCCGTCATCTGCAGTATTATATATCATTGTATCATAACTATTATATCTGTCTATCACTTCGTTATGAGGGTGCCCAAAATTATTATATTTTCCGGACATGACTATTGCTATTTGAGGATTAATTGCATCAATAAATTTGTCGCTTGAAGAAGATTTAGATCCATGGTGAGGAACTTTAAGAATATCATGGTTTTTCAGTGTTGGTATTAAGAGGTTTTCTTCATTTTTTTCAATATCACCAGTTAACAAAGCATATATTTGCTTATACTCTAAGCTTAATACTAGTGAATAAGCATTATTATTTTTTGCATTGTATTTTTTGGTTGGATGTAAGCAAGTTATTGATAAATCATCTGTTTCTAAAACATCGCCTTTAGACATTGTGATTATTCTTACATCCTTTTCTTTTGCTTTATTTATTAATTCTTTATATAAATCATTTTTATAATCAGTTTCGGGCATAAATAAGACCCCGACTTTATATGTATCTAATACTTGAATTAAACCCAAACCATGGTCAGTATCACTATGTGTTAAAAACATATAATCTATTTTCCTAATGCCATGGTATTTTAAATAAGGTATAATTGTACTTTTACCGACATTGCGATAAACAGAACCTCCACCATCAATTAGTAAAGTTTTTTTATTTGGTATTCTTAATGCAATAGCATCACCTTGCCCAACATCCAAAAAAGTAATGTTTAACTGATCACTTTTTATACTAAAGCTAATTATAAGAATAAAAATACAGCTTATCAAAATAGATAATTGAGTCTTCTTATGATTTTTAAAGTATAATAAACTGATAATAACCACATAAAATATTAAAATACCTATAACTGAAGGACGACCAATAATAATATTATTAAAAGGAAGATTACTTACAAAAGATGTGATTTCTTTATATAATAATAAAATAAAATATACAACACCGATACATATCTTAGCTAAAAAAAGATTTAAAAACCCTAACAATCCACTAATAATACTAATTGGCACAACTAATGATAGCAAAGGTATAACAATAATATTAACTATAATAGCATATATTGGAACTTCATAAAAATAATAAGCTAAAATAGGAGCAACACTTAAATATGCTCCAACACTAGCAGCAAACAAAGTTATAAGTTTATTAGTTATAGGAAAAAAATCTTCAATTAGAGGTGTAATAACTGTTATGCCCATCACAGTACCAAAAGATAGTTGAAATCCAACATCAAGTAAATATAAAGGATTTAATAACAACAAAATAATTGCAGCACATGATAATGCAGATATAATATCATAAGTTCTACCAATAATATTAGCTCCTAATATAATACCTACCATAATTACTGCTCTTGAAGTAGAAACACTTGCTCCAGTCATATAACAATATAATATAAGTATAATAATTGAAATTATAGCTGATGTTCTAATAGATAATCCAATCTTTTTAAGAAACTCAAACAGAACTAATCCTAACAAAGTAATATGCATTCCAGAAATTGCTAGAATATGCATAATACCTGATTTTTGGAAAGAATCTCTAATATCTTCATCTAATCCATCACGATCCCCTAAAATCATTGCTGAAACAATGCCTGCTTCTTTAGCTGGTAAAAGTTCATAATAATTTTCCTTTGTTTCTTCTTTGAATTCTTTTATGTATTGAAATAAGTTTTTTTCGCTTTTATTAATAACATTAAATTCATTAGCATAACAACGATAATCAATTTGTCGTATTGAGTAATATAATCTTTCATTCCATCCACCATCATTTCGAGGAGGTTGTAATTCATATAGAGTTCCTTGTCCTTCAATTTTATCCTTAAGCTTTATATTAATAACCGAATCTAAGGTTACTTTAATCGTTATTGGTTGAGTGTATTTATTATTGTTAATTAATATTTTATCAACTATTATAATAGCATTTGTTTTATCTTCTTCTAATGTATAGTCTTTAACAGTGCCTGTAAAAGTACATTCTGTTTTATAATCTATTTTATCATCAATATTTAATTCTTCTGATTCTATGGTATTAACCATATTAAAATAACCAAAAAAACATATAAAAGGCAATAGAAAAACCCATTTCCTCAAATATGTTTTATAAATATACAATATTCCAAAACTCAAAACCAATACTATCATTAGAAATAACCATATCTCTTTTTTATATCCTATGACTATACCTAACAAATAGGAACAACCACATAATAGCATTGGTCTTTTCATATTTATATCCCCTTACAATAATTATTGAATTACAATATCTAAATTTCTTTCAAATAATCCATCAAATTTGATATGTCCTTTATACTCAGCATGCTTTTCCCCATCTATAAGAAATTGAACTTTATTGATATTAGGCAATTCTACTATTGAATTAACAATTGAATAAATTGTTATATATTCGCTTCCAGATCCTCCCCAATGATTTTCTTTAAATTCTTCGCTAAAATCAACATAACATATACCATCTTTTACATAGATATCATTTAATTTTGTTCCTTCTGGTATAGTTGGATTAAGGGACTCAGATTTGGGACCTTCTATCAACATTTCTATAATCTTTTTTTCTAGTTTTACATTTGGGTCAGACTGTATTTTTTCTTGTACCATTTTAAGTCCTTCCGTATCATCGTCCGCAAAGTATAAAGTTAATGATATATCTTTAAGTTCACTTTGAATATCACTATCATCTACAAAATCACTATTTTTCATTAGCCCAATAGGCTTTCCACTATCTGTTTTTAAAGGTTTATCATTAATATAAAACTCAACATATTTAACAGAATCTAATTGTGTTAATGTTTTTACTATAGATGCTCTATTAAAAACTTCATCTGTTGAATTAAGCTCGTCATACCTCTCATCAAAAGTAATTCGTAGGGTTTGGTTATCACTTAATTTTATTGATTTGATGTCCAAACTATCAGGAATAATCTTTCTTAAATCCTCTTTTTCCGGTCCTTCTTTCAATTGATTTAAAATATTATTAATTAATTGCTCTTGATTTACCTCATCAAAATACCTTTTTTCTATAACAAGTTTTTTATAATCTTTATTAGAAAAAAATAAATCTATTTCTATTCTATTTTCATTTTTATTTAAAGTATTAACTTCTTGTCCTTCATCATTGCTATTATTACAAGCCCCCAAAAAAAGAATAGTTATTATAACAATAAATTTTAGTTTTTTTATTCTAGCCATGTTATCCCCCTCCTTTTTCGGCAAAATAAGTATATAGTTATTTTAACTAAAATAAGTTACATTTTTAAAAACAATTTATTACAAAACTATAAAATATAGTGTAAAGGTATTCTAATAATAAATGTAGTACCTTCATTATCTTTACTGTTAACTTTTATAAATCCTTTGTGCATTAGTATCGCATGTTTTGTAATTGATAAACCTAAACCAGTCCCTCCTGATTCTCGTGACCTTGCCTTGTCCACTCTATAAAATCGATCAAATATTTTGTCCTGATCGTCTTTAGGAATACCAATCCCTGAATCAATAATTTTTAAAAAGAAAAATTTATGATCAGCATCTAATATTATTTTTACCCATCCATTTTTCCTATTATATTTAATAGAGTTTTCTATAAGATTAGTAAGTGCTAAAGATAATTTAACAACATCAATCTCAGCATTCACTTCTCTAAGACTTTCAAATATAATCTCAATTTCTTTTTGATTAGCTAAAGGTTTAAGTCTTTTAAGTATACCTTCTATTAGATTATTTATATTTTTATTCTCAATGTTTAAAGCTACTTCTTTTTTATCCATTTTTACTAGTGATAGTAAATCATTAATGATTTTATTTTCACGTTCAATCTCGTTATTTATATCTATCAAAAACTCTTTATATAACTCTGTCGATACTTTCTCTTGAGATAATAATGATTCTGCCAATACTTTTACAGATGCTAAAGGAGTTCTTAATTCATGTGATACATTAGAAACAAATTCTTGCCTCGATTGATCAATTTCTTGTAATCTTTTGGTCATTTGATTGAAAGCAGTTGCAATTTCTTCTATCTCCTGATGTCCCTTAACATCTATTTTTTTATCAAAATGTCCTTCAGATATCTTTTTTATAAACTTTAACAACTGCTTAAAAGGTCTTGTTAATAAATCAGAGTAATAATAACTAAATGTTAATATAATTATAAGTGTAATAATAAATAATAAAATAGCTCTATTAAATAAATAATTGACAGATGAATTAACATCTTTTATTGATGCAGTAATTATAACTGCACCTAAAATCTCATCATCATTTTTTACTGGTTCTATAGATTGCAACATTTCATTATCTATTACTTTTAAAGAACTATTTCCTTCTAATCCTTGAATCACTTCTGAAGATATATTAATTTTACCTTCTTCTACTTGATTTGTATCTTTTAATACTGAATGTTTATTATCAACTAATAATATACGTCCGTCTAACTCCTTACTTGTTTGATTAATTTCATATTCTATAAACTCTGTATTAGGCGAAATATTTCCGTCCATATATCCTGTACTAATTAATTGATTTGTTAAAATAATTGATTGCCTTTGCAAATGATTTTTCTTCTGCTCCAAATAATGATCCCCAACAGTAGTAATTAATGCATTTACAAATATACTCAATGGAATAATTCCAATCAATATATAAGTAACTAATAGTTTAAATCGAATACTCTTAAATAATTTACTTATTTTGGAAATAGTAACCAACTCCCCATTTAGTATGAATATATTTTGGATCGCTTGGGTTTGGTTCTATCTTTTCTCTTAAACGTCGAACATGAACATCAACAGTTCTAACATCTCCTGGATAATCATATCCCCACACTATATTTAACAAATTCTCTCTACTAAAAACTTTATTAGGATTATTTATTAATAACTCTAATAAATCAAACTCTTTTGCTGTTAAGTTTACTTCCTCTTCCTTTAAATACACCCTTCTACTATCAGTCTCTATGCTAAGTTCACCAGATTCAATATGGCTATCATTTTCTTCAATTGATTCAGTTTTTAAATCAGTTCTTCTCATAATAGCTTTAATTCTAGCCTTTAATTCTAAAATATTGAATGGTTTTGTCATATAATCATCTGCACCATATTCTAATCCCATAATTTTATCCATATCTTCACTTTTAGCAGTTAACATAATAATTGGCACATTAGAAAATTCCCTGACTTGTTGACAAACATCTAAACCATCAACTTTTGGTAACATTAAATCTAAAACAATTAAATCATATTCATTTTCATTAACTAAATTTAAAGCCTCTTCACCATCATATGCCGAGTCAACTTCCATACCATCTTGTTCTAAACCAAATTTAATTCCTTTTACAATTAATTTCTCATCATCTACTACTAAAATCTTTTTACTCATTTTTTCACCTCTAATTTATACTAATATACAAGCTATTATATAAGGACAAAAGTGGCTTCGCCACGTTCGCAACGCGATTTGTCCCA
>JBKGYG010000025.1:0-24320 GCA_046546235.1 Eubacteriales bacterium
TTTTGCAAAAAATACTGGTGCCTAATGATTTTGAAATGAAATTCAATCTTGGTAAAAATGTGTTGTTTTCAACTTTATATAATCCTAATTATGTTGGAAGTTATATGGTGATGATATTGCCAATAGCCGTGAGTTTGTTTTTATATAGCAAGAAAGGAATTATGAATATTATATATTGGTTTATTTCTGCACTAATCTTTGCTAATCTTATTGGCTGTAGATCAACTGGTGGATTTATAGCAGCAGTAATTGCTGGAGTAGTTTTTTTAATGTTTTTCAAATCAAAGTTATTAAAAGAAAAGAGAAAAATTATAATACTTTTTATTTCGTTTTTAGGAATTTTTGTTTTGTTAGATTTGAAATTTAATGGTGATATTATTGGAGATATTATTAGAAATATAACTAAGACAAAGGTTGCAGAAGAAGAAAAAAATGAAGTTTTGATAGAAGATATTGAATTAAAGAATGATGAACTAATTATTAGTGAAAAAGATAAGGCCTTAAAAATTAAAATTACTGATGATATTAGAATTTATGATGAAGAAGATAATCAGTTGGATGTATCGGTTGATAATAATTATATTCTAATTGATGATGAAGAAAATAATTATTATAAAATAATGATAGCTGATGAAAGTTCAGGAATTATATTTATTGAGAATAAAAAAGTATATTTTAGCTTTTTAAAAAATGGGAAGATGCTTCTACATGGAAGTAAATATATGATTTACGATCAATTAAAAGATGTTGAGACTTTTGGGTTTAAAGGAATGGAAGGTTTTGCTACAAAGAGGGGATATATCTGGTCTAGAACATTCCCGTTATTAAAAGATTATTTATTAATTGGCAGTGGGCCAGATACGTATGTTTTTGTTTTTCCCCAATATGATCTTTTAGGCAAACTAAATGCATATAATTCATTTGGTACTATAATAGATAAACCTCACAATCTGTATTTGCAGATAGCTATTAATACTGGCCTTATATCTTTGTTGGCTTTTTTAGGTATTGTTATAGTTTACTTTGTTTCTTGTATTAAATTATTTTGGAAGAAAAATTTAACAAAAGTTGAAGAATATATTGGTATGTCTATTTTTATAAGTGTTTTGGCATACTGTATAGCTGGGTTAGGAAATGACAGTGTTGTATCAGTTGCACCTATTTTCTGGATTTTATTGGGTGTTGGTATTTCTATTAATTATCGTCTTAATAAACACAATGAAATAGTTTGAGTATGACAAATTAGCAACTAATATTAACTCGCTCTATGCAAGGCTTTGCAAGATTTGTACGACTTATTTCTAAATCATTGTGAGCAGATGTGTAAATTATACTTTTATACCAATATACAATAAATTAATTTCATGGTATAATTTTACTAAAATATTAATTTGGGAGGTATTATATGAAAATTACTAAGTTAGGAATTAGTACTGCATTATTAAGTGTAATTTGTTTCTATTTTGCATTCACAGAATTATGGGTAGCAGTAGCATTAATGGTAGTTGTGTTAGTTTTAGATCTAGATAATAAAGTTAAAAGAAACTCTATTCAAGCGGTTGTAGCATTTGGAGCATTACAGTTTGTATATTTAATATATGAAGAAATAATGAACTTAATTAATGAAGTGTTTAAAGTGAATCCGAATGAAATTCATAAATGGATTGATTTTATCTATGATAAGGTCTTAATTATATTATTGATTTATTGTTTATTTAATGTATTAAAGAATAAAATTGTGTATATACCAGGGGTTTCGGAATTTGTTAGCAAACATGTTGGTCAAAAAGACAAATAGTAATTCTGCAACAGCCTGTATAAAATTTAAACTACTAATTAATCTATGCGAAAGCATAGATTTTTTTCATGAAATTACTATTTTTCAGATAATTGATACTTAGAACATGTACCAATGGTACAATTTAATTAACCACAACACAATTTTTAGTAGGGGCGTATCACGATGCGCCCATTTTCATATTTTTTAGGGAAGTCCTATTTTGAAGCAACTTTTGATTTACAATTGAACATTGCTTAGTTTATTCTGAAATATTTAATAAATATTTAAATTGTATTGACCCAATAGATTTAAAAGATTAAAATAATACTAGGGGATGTAGGTAGTAAAAAAGAGAGGGAGAATATACGGTGTTAAAAAAAAGGTGGACTATTGTAATTGTGTGTTTAGCAATGTTTACTACATTAATGTTTCTAGGAGTTGGATTGTTTCAAATTGATTTTTCTAAAAACGAAACACAGATTTTTAATGAGTTTAATGAATTGAAAGACAAGTATGCAAAAGGGGAAGAGCAATACGGTCACTGTGCTAGGTATTACAATAATAATAAAGACAAATTAAAAGTTGATGATTTAAGTACATTAGAAGAAACATATTTAGAATTGAAACCAATAAGAGCATCAAAAAATGCTTATAATAAAGGCGTTAATTTGTACGAAAAGAATTATTATACAGAAGCAATAAACGAATTATCTAATGTTATAGAAGAGGATGTTGAATACTATAGCAAAGCAAAAGAGCTAATAGATACAATCAAAGTTAAAGGAATAAAAGACGTAATTACTAAAGCAGATTATTTAGCAAAGGGGTACTATTATGATGAAGCAATAGAATTAGTGGAAAATATTGTAGATGATTATTATGATGAAGATATCGTTACAAAGCAAGTAGAGAAATATAAAAATCAAAAGAGTAATCTTGTACAATATGAAGGGGAAGTAAGTCATGTGTTTTTTCACTCGTTAATTGCTGATACAACAAAAGCATTTGACGGTGATGCTATGGAGCAAGGATATAATGATTGGATGACAACAGTTGATGAATTTAATAAAATGATTGAACAAATGTATGACAGAGGATACATTTTGATAGATATACATAGTCTATATAATGAAGTTGAAGATGAAGAAGGTAATATATATTTAGAACCAGCATCTTTGATGCTGCCAGAAGGTAAAAAACCTTTTGTTTTATCAGTTGATGATGTAAATTATTATAAATATATGGAAGGAGATGGATTTGCTAGTAAAATGGTTTTAGATGAAGATGGTAATGTGGCTTGTGTATTTAAGACAGATGATGGAAAAGAGATTATTGATAGAGATTATGATGTTGTTCCTCTTTTAGACAAATTTGTTGAGGATAATCCAGATTTTTCATATAAAGGTGCAAAAGGAATATTGGCTTTAACAGGGTATGAAGGAGTTTTAGGTTATAGAACTGATCCTAAAGATGATTTGCCTGAATTAGAAGAAGAAATTAATAATGCAAAAGAGGTTGTAGAGAGGTTAAAAGAGACAGGCTGGCAATTTGCTTCCCATAGTTACGGACATAGGCATATGAATGATATTAGTTATAATTTATTCAAAAAAGATACTAAGATGTGGGATGAAGAAGTTATGTCTATAGTTGGGCCTACTGATATATATATATATCCTTATGGCGAAGAAGTTGACTTTGACGATCCAAAATTTCAATTGTTACAAGATTATGGGTTTAAAATATTTTGTGGTGTTTGGAATAAGCCTTTTTATAGAATTTATGAAAATTCTATGAGGATGACACGTAGAAACTTGGATGGTTTTATATTAAGAGGAAATCCAAAGGCAGTGGAAGATTTGTTTGATCCTTATGAAGTGATTGACCGTAGCAGACCAGATTTTAGATAATGTAATAATTATAGGTGTTTTTAAAAGTTTTTTAAAATGGTATTTAAAGTGTTATTTTAAACAGAATAAATATAGACTAAAAGAATTTGCAAAAAGGTGATATAATGTATCTGAAAAAATATTATAATGAATTTGAAACACACTTATTAGAAGATGAAAAACCCTCTTTATATTTTAATCAATTAGTAAAGAGTCATCAGTATCCAAAGGGTACCCCATTTAATCAATTATTAGATCTTAAAAAAATTGAGCAATCTTTAATTCATCATCCAGAAGGTAATGTATGGAATCATACAATGTTAGTATTGGATTATGCAGCTATTGTTAAAGACTATAGTCAAGATGTAAAAGCATTTATGTGGGCTACTTTATTACATGATATTGGTAAATCAACTACTACAAAACTAAGAAAAGGCAGGATTACAGCGTATAATCATGATACTGAAGGTGCAATTTTAGCTGAAAAGTTTTTGAAAAAATTAACATCAGATAATAATTTAATAAATAATGTAAAGTCAATTGTTAGATGGCATATGCAACCACTTTTTGTATCAAAAAAATTACCTTATGCTAAAGCAGGTGAAATGATAAAAGAAATAAATCCAGCAGAAATTGGTTTGTTTTCAATATGTGATAGATTAGGAAGAGGTAAGATGTCATCAAATAAAATTGAAGAACAAATGAAATCAGTTACCATATTTTTACATGAATGCAAAAAGCATATGAAAGAAGATGATTTACTAAGAATAGAAAAAGTTGAAGCTATTATTAAGGATTTTTATGTGAAAGTATAAATATCAAACTTGTTTGCAAGGATTTAATATTTATATTTTCATTGCAACTTGCGTACCGCCCGCATTTGGCGGTACATGGGCAAGTTAATTTAAAAAGAAAGGAATATAATTATAATTATGAAGCTACTATTAGAAGATTTTTTGGAGGAAGTTAAATTAGAAATGACAGGATATGAAGAAATTGATGAAGACTTAATTAAAAATTGGGAGTGTCGTGCAAAAGATTGGGTTTACTTAAATATAGGCAAAAAAAATAGAATTATTAAAGAAAATAATTCTATATATGTTGAAATAGACGATGAGTCAGAAATATTTAAGGTAGTTGATAGATATTTTTCAGCAATCGACAATAATGAAACAGAAAAGTATTGGCAAGGGTTTTTTTTGATATAATTGATGTTTAATTATGTAGAAGGTATTGTTGCTTTTTTTATGGCTTCTTGTATAGCTTCAATTAACATAAGTGAAGTATGCTTTTTGTCTAGTTCATAAGAAACATCTTCTAAGGAAGAGTCTTCATTTAGTTGTTGTGAAATATGCTCTAATGAAGGTTGCAAAAGAGGATATAGTGTTTCTAATCCGGGATCTAAATCTACGAGTTTTACTGAATTTATTTGATTTTCATCAACAATCACTTCAACATTAACTGCTTGATTTTCGAGCATTATAGACGATGTATAAACGCCTGGTATATAATTTGTTGTTGGGTCTGCATCTTTTTTCTTAGGGGAGAACATGAATATTAAGAGTATGATAAGAAATATCCCTAAGCCTACAAAGATAGCAGTATAAATAACTTCTTTTAACTGTAATACTATGATTTTTGTGCTCATATATGCCTCCTAATAATGTAAGGTTATTATATATTTTATTTATTTAATTACAAAAATATGAGGCATTTTTTCCAAATAATCCATTTAGTATTTATATCTAAAATAAGTTATAATAAAAGTGAGTATGAGGGAATTAAATATCTGTTAAGACTGCTGATGTACAATTTAATGAAGGGATGACATAATGAAAAAGTGGGTATGGGTGATTTTATTTATTCTTTTTGTAGGGTGTTCTTCAAATGAGAGTCCAAACAGAACCGATAATCTAACTGAAAGAGAAAGAGATGAAGATACAAAAGAAGACAATAACAATCAAGATAATGATAAAAAAGAAAATAGTGAAGAAACAGAAGGTAAACAAGAGGAAAAGACAGAAGAAGTAGAAATAGATTATCAAAAAGTAAAACCAAATGAATTAGGACATATTATGATAGTTATGTATCATGGAATTAAAAACTTGCCGCCTTATCATCGTACTGAAGAGGACTTTGAAAAAGACTTACAATTTTTATATGATCATGGATATCGTTTGATTTCAATGAGAGATTATCTTGATAATAACATTAATGTCCCACCTGGATTAACACCTATAGTTTTAACATTTGATGATGGTTTAAGTTCTACATTTTCATTAGTTGAGGAAAATGGAGAGTTTGTGCCAACACCTAATACTGCTGTAGCCATATTAGAAAAATTTGCTAAAAATAATCCAGACTTTGGTAAAACTGCAACTTTTTATATTAATAGTGACTTGAAAACTTTTGATGGTGAAGGGACAAAAGAAGAACGTATAGAATGGTTACATGAAAATGGGTATCATGTCGCTAACCATACAAGTAATCATGCAGATTTATCAACGTTAGGTGAAGAAAGTATTCAGAAAAACATTGGAAAAACTGATGAATTTATAAGAAATATTTTAGGCGAGGACTATTTGGTAGATTCTTTAACTTATCCTTTTGGGAAAAGACCAAAAAAAGAATTATTACCTTATATTCAATCTGGGAAATATAAAAGTCATACATATAATATTAAAATTGCCTTAAAAGAAGGTCCTAGTGGTTCTTTCATTCCACCACATCATTTAAGGTTTGATCCTCTGCTTGTTCCTCGTGTGAGAGGTTCAGAAGGAGAAGTCCAAGACTTATGGTGGTTTTTAAATTATTATGAAGAAAATCCAGATAAAAAATACATTTCAGATGGTAATAATAATCGTATTAGCATTCCTGAAGCATATGAGAAGTATCTAAATTATGAAGCTATTCCTAAAGAGAAGGAAATATACTTATATAAAATTGAGGAAGATACTGATTAGGGTAGTAATGATTCTATTACTACTTTTTTTTCGTTATTATGATACAATATAAATAGGAACTTTTTGAATATAAGGCGGTGTTTATTTTGTCCCTTGAAATAATATTAGGAGTATCAGGTTCTGGGAAAACACAAATATGTTATGAGCAAATTATTGAAAAATCATTGCAAGATGAGAAAAATAATTATATATTATTAGTGCCCGAACAGTTCACTTTACAGACACAAAAAGATATTGTGAGTCAACATCCTTGTAATGGAATTATGTCTATTGAAGTATTGAGTTTTCAAAGATTGGCGTATAGGATATTTGAAGAAGTTAGTGGAATTACCAAGAAAATACTCGAAGAATCTGGGAAAAGCATGGTTATAAGAAAGGTTATTGAAGATAAAAAGGATGATTTAAAAATCTTTTATCAAAACCTAGATAAAATAGGTGTTATAAATGAATTAAAGTCATCTATAACAGAATTATTTCAGTATAACATATCTGAAGAACAATTAGATAAAGTAGTAAATGATGTTAATAATCGTCAATTACAAACAAAACTAGAAGACCTATTGATTATTTATAAAGGATTTAAAGAATTTATAGAAAAAAATTATATTATAAATGAAGAATTACTTGAAATATTAAGTGATATGATAAAAGAATCAAATTTTATTAGAAATAGTTATATATGGATTGATGGATTTACTGGATTTACGCCGATTCAATATAAAGTTATTTCTGAAATTATGTTATATAGTAAAGAAGTCAAATTAACTGTTACTATAGATCCAAAAGAAAAAATATATAATTATAATAGATATCAATTGTTTAATGAAAGTAAAAAGACAATACAAGAGATAACTAAAATTTCAAAAGAAAATAGTATTGAAACAAAATTACATAAAATAGATGTTGATATTTCTAAAAGGTTTATAAACCAAAAAACATTAGCTCACTTAGAGCGATATATCTTTAGATATCCATATAAACCATATAAAAAAGAGCCAGAAGGAATTAAAGTTTTTATTGCTGATAATTTAAATAAAGAAATAGACTATATAGCTAGAGAGATAACTCATTTAATTAGAGATGAAGGTTATAGGTATAAAGATATTGCTATAGTTACAGGTGAGTTGAAAAGGTATGAAATTTATTTAAATAAAGTTTTCAACCAGTATAATATACCTTTTTTTATTGATCAAAAAAAGAGTATATTATCTAATCCTTTGGTAGAGTTTATAAGGACTACATTTGAAATCTTTACAAAGTATTGGTCTTATGAAAGTGTATTAGGTTATTTAAGAACGGGGTTAAGTGATCTTACTAACGAGGAAATTGATATTTTGGAAAATTATGTTTTGGCATATGGGATAAAAGGTAAAAAAAAATGGGATTCAACATGGGATAAACCTTATCCAAATAGTCAAACAGATGATAATGAATATATAATTAAAGTATCTGATTTAAATGAAATAAGAACTAAGGCAATAGAACCATTATTAGAATTACACTCACTAATAAAAGGTAAAAAGCATAAGGTTATTGATTTTACAAAGTCATTATATGATTTTTTAGTAGCTTTAAGAATTGAAGACAAGATAAATGATTATGTTGATAAATTTAAGAAAGAAAATAATTTATTATTAGAAAGACAATATAGACAAGTTTATAAACTAGTAATAGAAATATTTGATAAAATTGTAGAGATACTTGGAGATGAGGAAGTATCTATTAAAGAATACTCTAGTATCTTAGAATCAGGATTAGAACAATCCCAGATGGGGTTAGTCCCCCCCGGGTTGGATCAAATAGTTATTGGAGATATTGAGAGAACAAGATTAAAAGATATAAAAATCCTTTTCTTAATTGGAGCTAATGAAGGGGTTATCCCAAAACCTGTCGAAAAAGGACAAGTGCTTAATGATTTTGATAAGGAAGAATTAGATGAAAAAGGAGTTAAGCTATCACCTACATCAAAAGAGAAAAGCTTTGAAGAACAATTCAATTTATATCTGAGTTTAACAAAGCCACAAGACAAATTATATATTAGTCTTAGTAAATTAGATGCAGAGTTTAAAACAATAAGACCTTCTAATCTTCTTAGTCAAATTATGAAATTATTTCCTAAACTTAATATTACATATGATTCGAGATTAAACATTATTGAAAAAGTAGGGTTCCCAAAAAGCACATTAAAGTTTTTGATAGAAGCTTTAAGAGGTTTTGGAGACTTAGATTTGATATGGAAAGAAGTTTATAGTTGGTATTATAAAGACGAGGAATGGAAACCAAAAATTAAAATGCTAATTAGAGGACTTTTTCATCAAAACAAAGAAAATTATTTATCATCAGAAACAGCAAAAAAGCTTTATGGTAAATATTTAAAGAATAGTGTTTCTAGACTAGAGCAATATGCATCTTGTCCATTTGCACATTTTGTTAAATATGGATTAAGGGTAAATGAGAGAGTTGGGTATGAGATATCGGTTCCTGATATTGGGATAATTTTTCATCAAGCTATTGAAGTCTTTTCTAAATATCTTGTTGAAAGAAGATTAGATTGGGCTACTATAGGGGATGAGTTAAGAGAACAGTTAGTTGAAGAAGCAGTAAAAGAAGCTATAAGTAATTATGGGAATAATATTTTTTATAGCTCATCAAAAAACGCTTATTTAATTAAGAGAGTAACTCGTATAATGAAAAGAACAATATGGGCGTTACAAAAACATATTAAAAGTGGAGAATTTAAACCTACTAATTACGAAGTAGCTTTTTCTTCACAAAAAGAAGATTTGAAGTCATTACGTATAGAGTTTTCAGATGAACAACAGATACATTTGACTGGGCGTGTTGATAGAGTTGATGAGTTTGAAACGGAAGATAAAATATATCTAAAAGTATTGGATTATAAATCAGGGCATAAATCTTTTGATATAGTAGCTCTATATTATGGATTGCAATTACAATTATTAGTTTATCTTAATGCAGTAACTGAAATGGAAAAATCTAAAAATACAAAAAAGGTTGTACCAGCTGGCATATTTTATTATCATATCGATGACCCTATGTTATCTTTGGAAAATTCTATATCAAGTGAAGATAGAGAAGATGAACTTCTAAAGAAATTAAAAATGGATGGTCTGGTATTAGAAGATATTGATGTTATTCGGTTGATTGATAAGAGTTTTCATAAACAATCAAATATTATACCAGTAAAATTAAAAGCTGATGGAAACTTTGCGGCTAATTCCTCTGTAGCATCAGAGGAAAGATTTAAACAATTATCCTGTTATGTTGAAAATAAAATGCATACCATAGGTAAAGAGTTAATAGAAGGTAATGTCGAGATAAAACCCTATGAATATAAAGATAAAAAAGCCTGTGATTATTGTCCTTATCAATCAATTTGCCAATTTGATCCAACACTAAAAGATAATAATTACAATATGCTTAAAAAAATGAACAAAAAAGAATTATGGGAAGCTATAGAATCAAATATAAAGTAAAAAAAGAGAAACTAAGAGGTGAGTATTGTGGATGTTAATTTTTACAATGAGTCATGTTTTGCTTATTTAAAGAGATTGGAAAACAATTCAATAGATTTATTTTTAATAGACCCTCCTTATGAAGTATCAAGGGATACTAATTTTCAGAGTGGTGAGGCAACTGGTAGAGATACAGATAGATTTATGGTGAGTATGGACTTTGGTGGTTGGGATAAAAACTTTATTGGATTAGATAGAGTTATTAAAGAAGCATATAGAGTTCTTAAAAAAGGTGGAACATTTATTTGCTTCTATGATCTTTGGAAAATAACGACTTTAAAAAAGTATTTTGAAAATGCAAAGTTTAAACAATTAAGGTTCATTGAATGGATAAAAACTAATCCTGTACCTTTGAATAGCAAATTAAATTATCTAACTAATTCCCGAGAAATAGCAGTGGTAGGAGTTAAAATTGGAAAACCTACTTTTAATTCAGAATATGATAATGGAATATATAGGTATCCCATTTATCATGAAAAGGATAGATTTCACCCTACTCAAAAACCTCTAGGCTTAATAGAAGAATTAATATTAAAGCACTCACATGAAGAAGATATTATCTGTGATTGTTTTTCTGGTTCTGGAACTACTGCTCTTGCAGCAATCAAGAATAATAGACACTTCACAGGGTGTGAAATTAATAAAGAGTACTTTGATAAAAGTATAAATAGAATTAAACAATACATAAAAGAATTTTCTTCTATAGTATTAAAAGTAGGAGGCAATTTAGTAGATGAGTAAAATATCAATAGATTTTAATATTTCTTTTTATTCCCTTTGTAAATGTGATCATAAGAAATAACAGGTATTTTTTCTGAAACTATAGTTCTATATCCTTTGCTATGTATCCTTTCTTGAATTTCTAAAAACACATTCTCGTATGCAGTATTATTTACTAAATGAATAATGACAGAGTTCTTATCCATTCTATTTAAACGGTTTTCTAAAATCTCTTGAGTTGATTCTCTTTCATTAATATAAATTGTGTCGCGATGAACAGTTACTAAAGTGTAACTAGATGGTTCATCAGAACTAGCAAACCAGTTGATAGTATTCTTGCCTAAATCCCAACAATTAAAATATAAGAAATCAGTAAACAAAAAAAAGTAGATAAATAAAAATAATAATAGTTTTCTTGTTATAATCTTAAATTTTTTCCTTTTTCTCCTTTGTACTCTCATACAATCCCCTCGCTTGATTATGCAATAATGATAACATAATATGTAAAATATGTAAATATATGGTAAAAATGAATTGAAGTTGTGTGTGTTAGTGAAAAGTGATATAATTAATAATTAGATTTACAAATTTCAATATAAATATCTATATATATGAATAAAGCAATAGAAGCTTTAGGGGTGAGAAATGTGAAAGAAGTTATAAAGCGAATTATTGATATTGAAAATGGAGCACAAGAATTATTAAATGATACTGAGATTGAAAAAGAAAAAAAATATAAGGATATGAAAAATACAATTAATAAAATGAAAGATGATTATATGTTAAGGGCGGATAATAAAATAACACAACTGCGCAAACAAGAATTAAAGGATGCAAAAAATCTTGCAGATAAACAATTACAAGAGGCTAACAATCAATTACAAAAAATAGAGGAATATGCTAATGAAAATCTTGAAGAATGGGTGAATAAAGTTGTTTCAGCTGTTTTAGAGGAGTGATAAAGTGTTTGACATGTTTAAATATAGCCATTTAGCATCTAAAATAAGTGCAATGAAAGGGAAAATGCTAAAACAAACTGATTACGAAATATTAGTATATCAAAAAACTGTTAGAGATGCTGCGATTTATTTAAAGAATCAAACTTATTATATGGATTTATTAAAAGATCTTGATGAGAATAATGTTCATAGAGGTTATTTGGAAATATTACTTAATCAATCTTTAGTAAACGATGAACTAAAAATAGCTAGATATTTAAAAGGTAATGAAAAAAAAACTTATCGTTATGTATATAGAAAGCAAGAAATAGAAGATATTAAAAAAATGCTTCGGTTTCTTCAAATGGGTAAAAGTGTTAAAAATATTGATAAAAATTTATTCTTTATAAGCAAGTATAGTGTTATTGATTTTGATAAGCTTTTTAAGGTAAATAACATTGAAGAGTTGGTAGATGGACTTAAGGGTACCAATTTCTATAACATATTAAAGCCTTTAATAATTGATGAAAATAGAATAGATTTATTTGCTGCTGAAATGGCCTTAGATATGTATTATTACAAAAAAACAGATAAGCAGTTAGTAGCAGGTATAAGAGGTAAAAACAAAAAAATACTAAAAAAACTATTAGGAATAGAAGTAGATATGAAAAACATTCTTTGGATTTATAGAAGTAAAAGATATTATAAGACTCCAAAAGAACTTATTTATAGATATATTATTCCATATCAATACAAGTTATCTAAGAAGGAATTATCAAAAATGATAGAAGTTAAAACTACTCAGGAATTTTTGGATTTGTTAAGAGATACTAAATATTCTTTTGACGTAGGAAAGGAAAAAATAAAAAAAGAAAAAACTTTCTTAGAAGTACAACTAAGTCATTACAAAAAATATATGAAAGATAATCCTTTTTCGATGGCACCTATATCGGTGTATATATTTATGAAAGAAATAGAAATATCTAATATTACAACAATTATAGAAGGCATCCGATATCAAGTAGAACCAAATGAAATAAAACAACTTGTTATTGGTATACAAGGATGGTGATTTTTTGTCTATTGAAAAAATGTATATGTTTAATGTTGTTGGGCCAATTCAAGATTTAGATTGTTTTGTAGTAAGGCATGTTTTGCATCATCAACTTCATTTGGTGCCAACATCATCAGTTTTAGAAAACATCAAGGATATATACCCATATAAACTGGAGAATCCTTTTGTAGATGATGTGAAGAAATTAGATAGAATATGTGATAACCTAGAAATGCCGATCAAGGAATTAACTGATGAGGATATAAATATAAATTGTGCTATTGATATAACTCCATATGTTGATGAATTATTAAATCAACTAACAGCATTAGAAGAAGAAAAAAAAGCTATTGAAAAAGAAATCAAACATAAAATTAATATTAAGCTACAAGTCTTGCCGATTCAAAACATAGATATAAGAGTAGAAAAATTATTTAATTTTCAATTTATGAAATTTAGATTTGGTAGAATGCCTCAAGAAAACTATGAAAAGTTACAACATTATTTAGATAAGTATGAGGTTATTATAAGAAAATTATCTGAAGATGAAGAATATGTTTATTTGTTCTATTTTATGCCAGGGATTGTTAAGGAAAGCATAGATAATCTCTTTGGTTCATTATATTTTGAAAGAATACGTATTTCGGATGAGGTATCAGGCAAACCAAAAGAAGCTCTTGAGAAAATTAATATAAGTATAGATAATCTTATGCATGAATTGATAAATGTTAATGATAAAATCCAAGAGTTTTATAAAGAAAACTATGATAGATTAGTAGAATTATATAGTCTATCACATCAATTGTATGAGGTTTATAAAGTAAGACGCTATGCTATGCACTCTAAAAAAGCTTTTTATTTATCTGGATGGGTTCCAGAATCGGAAGTTAAATCATTTATGGAAGGAATAAAAGATGAAGAAGAGGTTTCCTGTGTTATTGATGATGAGTTAGACAAAAAAAGGGTAAAACCACCAACTAAGCTTATGAATAAAGCTTTTATAAGACCTTTTGAAGCTTTAGTTAATTTATATGGAGTGCCTTCTTATGAAGAGTATGATCCTACGATTTTTGTAACTCTTACTTATTTGATTCTTTTTGGTATGATGTTCGGCGATTTAGGACAAGGATTAGTAATAAGCTTAGCAGGTCTTTTGCTTTATAAGGTGGCAAAAAAAGATTATGGTTGGATAGCATTTCTTGTAGGCATAGGGTCATCCATCTTTGGTGTGTTTTACGGCTCGTTTTTTGGTAATGAAGAAATATTAAGGAATTATTTGCATTTTATCCCGATGATTAATCCAATGGAAGAAAAGGAATTAATATTAATGCTTGCTATTGGATTTGGAATTATATTAATTATTATAGCTATGATTATAAATATATTTAAGCATATAAAAAATAAAGATTATGGAGAAGCTATTGTCAATAAAAATGGACTTGTTGGATTGTTATTTTATTTAAGTTTGTTAGGTTTGGGACTTTATTACTTAATTGAGCAGAAGTTAATGTTAAATAAAGGTATATCTGTTACTCTTATTGTAACGCCATTGATTATTTTATTTTTAGCACATCCTTTGAAAAACTTATTAAATAAACAAAAACCTTTACTACCGGAGGAAAAAGGTAGCCATTTTATTGAAGCTTTTTTTGAGTTATTTGAAACTCTTTTATCAATATTAAGTAATACTGTATCCTTTGTAAGGGTTGGAGCGTTTGCTATTAATCATGTTGGATTTTTTATGGCGTTCCGTATTTTGGCAGAAATGCAAAATGGGACAGGTAATATAATAACAATGGTTCTTGGTAATATTTTAATTATTGCTTTAGAAGGTTTGATTGTTGGGATACAGGCGTTAAGACTAGAGTATTATGAACTTTTTAGTCGATTTTATAAAGGTGATGGCACAAAGTTTGAGCCATTTAAGATAGATTATAATGTTAAACTAAAATAAATAATTGTTCTTTTAAAAATGGAGGTAAGTTAAATGAATATAATTTTTGCTTTGACACTAATATTAGTTACAACAACAATAGCAATTGGAGTATATGCTATCTTTAGAGAAATAAATGGTAAAAAACTAAAGAGGTTCTTGGGACTTAATTTTGCAAGTTTTATTGCTTTATTAATAGGAGCTACTATATTTCTGTTAAGTGGGGATTCAGCTGAAGCAGCAGAAACAGCTACAGAAGCAGCTGCAGCTGGTGAAAGTATGAAATATATTGCAGCAGCTCTAGCAACAGGAATTGGGGCTATCGGAGCTGGAATAGCAGTCGCAGTCACTGGTTCAGCGGCTATCGGGGCAATCAGTGAAGAACCAAAACTTTTTGGTAAGACTATTCTATATGTTGGGTTAGCTGAAGGGATAGCTATATATGGATTTATTATTTCTATTATGATCTTAGGTTAGTTTTACTCAAAAGTTTATGGAGTGATTTTATGAGGATGTATTTAATAAGTGATAATATTGATACAAGAACAGGAATGCGATTGGCTGGGGTTGAAGGAATTGTCGTTCATGAAGAACAAGAAACCAGACAAGCGTTAAATGATGCATTAAGACAAGAAGATATTGGTATTATTCTTATAACAGAGAAATTAGAGCAATTAATAAAAGAAGAAATAAATGATATTAAGCTTAATTATAAGACGCCTTTAATTGTGGTGATTCCAGATAGACATGGGACAGGTCGTGCTAAGGATTCAATTACAAAATATATAAGAGAAGCTATCGGCGTAAAAATATGAGGTGGTCCATTTGCGTGTTGAAGAAGAAAAATTAGATCAGTTTTATAGAGAAATTATGCAAGATGTTAATGAAAAAAGAAAAGTAATATTAGATAAAGCAAATAAAGATATTCAAGAAAAATTAGAGGAGAAAGAACTTGAATTCTTAGAAAATGCTTATAATCACATTCAAGAAGGATTAAAAGGTATTAATAGAGAAAAAAATGAGATAATCTCAAAAGCCATAATGGAAGGTAAAAAAATGGTTTTATATAAAAGAGAAGAAATTATTTCGGATATTTTTCTTAAAGCTAAGAAAAGATTACAAGATTTTAGAAGCTCAAGTGAGTACGAAAAATATCTAATGAAAAGATTAAAAAATCATCAGAGCACTATGGAATGTGATGACGAATGCTTTTTGTATATATCAAAAGAAGATGAAAAATATATTAATAGAGTAAAAGAAGCATTTTCAAATACCATTAGCATAGAGCTTGATGAAGAAATGATAGGTGGATTTAAAATTATTAATAGAACTAAAAATTTATATATAGACGAATGTTTTATTACAAAGTTAGATAATCAAAGAGAAAGAATATATGAGATTTGTAAAATAGACATATAAATTAATTAACAAATTAGTTGAAAAGAAGGTGGCACATTGGAAGAAAAAGGTAAAGTAGTAGGAATCAATGGCCCTGTTGTGACAGTTAAAAGTGATAAAAGCCTTGGTATATTAGAAATGATATATGTGGGTAATGAGAAATTAATTGGTGAAGTTATTGGAATAGAAGGTGAGGACGCAATTGTCCAAGTATATGAAAGTACTACAGGACTTAAATTGGATGAACCTGTATATTCATCAGGAAAACCATTATCTCTTAAATTAGGACCTGGAATAATAGGGGGAGTATTTGATGGCATCCAAAGACCACTTATATCGATACAAGAACAATCAGGAGCTTTTATAAAAAAGGGATTAAATATTGAGCCTTTAGATTTAGATAAAAAATGGCAAACCTCCATTAAAATTCAAAAAGGCAATACCGTAAAACCTGGAGATATTATAGCAGAAGTCAAGGAAACTGAAATAATTAACCATAAGATAATGATACCTCCAAGTATAGAAGGGGTAGTTGATTCGGTTGTTAAAGATGGAGAATTTACAGTAGATGAAATAATTGCTGTCATAAGAAACGGGGAAAAAACTTATGACGTAAAATTATCACAGGAGTGGCCAGTTAGAGTAGCGAGACCTTATAAAGAAAGAAGAAAATTAGAACAACCTTTAATAACTGGGCAAAGAGTAATAGATACGTTTTTTCCAATTGCAAAAGGAGGAACTGCATCTATACCTGGAGGGTTTGGAACAGGTAAAACTATGACACAGCATCAACTTGCAAAATGGAGTGATGCAGATATTATAGTATATGTTGGTTGTGGAGAGCGTGGTAATGAGATTACTGAAGTGTTAGAAGATTTTCCTAAGTTAATAGACCCAAAAACCAACAAACCTTTAATGGAAAGAACAATATTAATAGGCAACACTTCTAATATGCCAGTAGCAGCTCGAGAAGCTTCTATATATACAGGCATTACATTAGCTGAATATTATAGAGATATGGGTTATCATGTAGCAATCATGGCAGACTCAACATCAAGATGGGCTGAAGCATTAAGAGAAATATCTGGAAGATTAGAAGAGATGCCTGCTGAAGAAGGATTTCCTGCATATTTGCCTTCAAGGTTATCACAGTTTTATGAAAGAGCTGGTTATGTTAAGAACTTAAATCAAACAGAAGGGTCTGTAAGTATAATTGGAGCGGTTTCTCCACAAGGAGGAGATTTTTCTGAACCTGTAACTCAAAACACTAAGAGATTTGTACGTTGCTTTTGGGCATTAGAACGTGAACTGGCTTATTCAAGACACTATCCAGCTATCCATTGGTTAAATAGTTATAGTGAATATATAGATGACTTGGAGAAATGGTATACAGAAAAAATAGCAGAAGATTTTTTTGAGATAAGAACAGAGTTAATTCAATTGCTTCAAGAAGAAAGTAAACTTATGGAAATAGTTAAATTAATCGGTGCTGATGTATTACCAGAAGGACAGAAATTAACATTAGCAATAGCTAAAACTATAAGAACCGGTTTTTTGCAACAGAATGCTTTTCATAAGGTTGACACATACGTACCTGTGATTAAACAATATTATATGATGAAAATGATTCAACATCTATATAATAAAAGCAAATCATTATTAAAACGCAATATACCAGTATCTGAACTTAGAAAAACAGGGATGTTTGAAGATATAACTAAGATAAAATACACAGTAGATAATGAGCATATGGAAGAATTTGATAAGATAAAAGAAAATATAGATAATCATATAGATTCTATCCTAGAAAGTTACAAACATTTTGAAAGGAAGGAAAGCGAATGAGTGTTGAATATATAGGAGCTAAAGAAATTAGTGGAAATTTAATGATATTAGAAGGCATTCATAACGCATCGTTTGAAGAACTAGTAGAGATAAAAATAAATGATCAAGAAAAAAGGTTAGGTAGAATAATTGAATTATTTGAAGGTAAGGCAGTTATTCAGGTTTTTGAAGGAACTCAAGGTATTTCAGGAATAAATGTTAGAAGTAAGTTAGTAGGAAGACCACTTAAACTACCACTTTCAAAAGAGATAATAGGGAGGACTTTTGACGGTGTAGGGAGACCTATCGATGGTTTAGGTGAAGTTTATCCAGAAAAGTTTTTGGATATAAATGGAGAGCCATTGAATCCTAATGCTAGATTATACCCAAGAGATTTTATTCAAACAGGGGTATCAGCAATTGATAGTGTTATGACATTAATAAGGGGGCAAAAATTACCAGTTTTCTCAGGAAATGGGTTGCCCCATGATGCTTTAGCAGTTCAGATTGTTAGACAAGCACAATTAGCAGAAGAGGCTGGGAACAAATTTGCAATTGTCTTTGCGGCAATGGGTGTAAAAAATGATGTAGCTCATTTTTTTAAAAAAAGTTTTGAAGAAAGTGGAGTTTTACAAAAGGTAGTAATGTTTTTGAACTTAGCTAATGATCCAGTTGTTGAAAGAATAACAACACCTAGATGTGCTTTAACAGCAGCTGAGTATCTAGCATTTGAGGAAAATATGCATGTGCTAGTTATATTAACAGATATGACGTCTTACTGTGAAGCCTTAAGAGAAATTTCTTCATCAAAGGGTGAGGTACCAAGTAGAAAAGGGTTTCCAGGATATATGTATAGTGATTTAGCAATGTTATATGAAAGAGCAGGAATGTTAAAAGATATAGAAGGCTCAGTAACTCAGATTCCAATATTGACAATGCCAAATGATGATATTACTCATCCTATACCTGATTTGACAGGTTATATAACAGAAGGGCAGATTGTATTAAGTAGAGAGTTGCACCAAAAAGGAGTGTATCCGCCTATTAATGTATTGCCTTCTCTTTCTCGACTTATGAAAGATGGAATTGGAAAAGGTTATACAAGATTTGATCATCCTCAGTTAGCAACTCAACTTTTTGCTTCATATGCTCATGTTCAAGAAGTAATTGCTCTATCTTCAGTTATAGGAGAAGATGAGTTAACAGAAACAGACAAAAAATATATGAAGTTTGGAAAAGAATTTCAAGAGCAATTTGTTTCTCAAAAACAGGATGAGGATAGACCGATAGAACAAACTCTTGATTTAGGTTGGAAGTTATTAGGTATTTTGCCAAAAGAAGAATTAGATAGAATTGATGATGAACTTATAGATGAATACTATGAACCATATATAGAAGAAGAATAAGAAAAAACCCCTAAAAGTTCTATATAAAGGATTGTGATATATATGCCACAAGAATTATTTCCTACAAAAGGGAATCTTATAAAAGCAAAAAATACACTTGGGCTTTCAAAAAAAGGGTATGAGTTACTTGATAAAAAACGAACTATCTTAGTTAAAGAAATGATGTCTTTAATTGCCAAAGCAGAGGATGTTCAAAAACAAATTGATACGACTTTTAGTGAGGCATATTTAGCACTACAACAAGCAAATATAGAGTTAGGTATTCAGACAGTTGAACAAATTAGTTATGCTGTAGAAGAGGAAGAAGATGTAATGATTAAGACAAGGAGTATTATGGGGGTAGAGATTCCTATAGCTAAAATACCCGAAAAACAAATTAAGCCTCAATTTGGATTCACAAGAACAACCATTTCATTAGATGAAGCGTATAAAAAATTTGATAAAGTAAAACAATTAACAGTTTATATGGCGGAAATTGAAAATGCAATTTATCGATTAGCTATAAATATTAATAAAACCCAAAAAAGGGCAAATGCACTAACAAATATTATGATTCCTAGATATGAAAACATATCAAAGCATATTCAAGAATACTTAGAAGAAAAAGAAAGAGAAGAATTTACAAGGCTTAAAAAGATAAAAGAGATTAGGAATTAACAAATGAGGTGTTATAATGTCTGTAGAATGGACTTTGGAACAGCAAAAAGTTATAGATACAAAAAAAAGGAATCTATTAGTATCAGCAGCTGCTGGTTCAGGCAAAACAGCAGTCTTAGTTGAGCGAATTATTAAAATGATTTCAAATGAAGAAAATCCACTAGATATAGATAAATTACTAGTGGTGACTTTTACTAATGCTGCTGCCTCGGAGATGAAAGAACGTATAGGACAAGCATTAGAAGACGCTCTTATGGACAAACCAGACAACAAACACCTCCAAAGACAAATTGCCTTATTACAACATGCTTCAATAACTACAATTCATAGTTTTTGTCTTAATATATTAAGAAGTTATTTTCACTTATTAAATCTTGATCCAACTTTTCGTATAGCTGATAAAACGGAATTAACTTTACTAAAAACTGATATTTTAAGGGAAGTATTAGAAAGACACTACGAAGAACAAGATGAGAAGTTTTTTTCGCTTTTAGAAAGCTATAGTTCTAATAAATCAGATGAACAATTAGAAGAGCTTATTCTCAGAGTACATACATTTTCTATTAGTTATCCCTGGCCAAAAGTCTGGTTAAGACAACAAATAAAAGACTTTAATATTTCAAGTGTAGTAGAATTAGAAAAAACAAGCTGGATAAAAATATTAAAAGATTATATTTTGAATATATGCAAAGATTTAAAACAACAAATGGAGAAAGCTCTTGCGTTATGTAAATTAGAAGATGGACCTTTTATGTATCTAGAAATTATTACTGACGAATTGGAACAATTAGATAAAATAATTAAAGAAGAATTATATGAAAATTTATACAATCAATTTAGTCAGTTGTCTTTCGATAACTTACCTAGGAAAAAAAGTGAAAAAGTAGAACCAGCACTAAGAGAACAAGTAAAAAATATTAGAACAAAAACAAAAAAAACATTAGAATCTATAAAAGAACTTTATTTTTATCAACCTTTTAACATTATGATAGAAGATATTAACAAAGTATATCCTATATTAAATACACTCGTTGAATTGGTTATTGAATTTGGTGATGAATACCGCAAAGCAAAAAAAGAGAAAAACATAGTTGATTTTAATGACTTAGAACATTTTGCACTTGAATTATTAGTAGAACGGGATACAAATACAGGAGAAACAAACCCTACTTTGGTTGCAGAAGAATTACAAAATCAGTTTGAAGAAGTTTTAATTGATGAATATCAAGATAGTAACCTTGTTCAAGAAACTATACTTAATAGCGTTTCAAAAGTTAGTAAAGGGCAACCTAATATCTTTATGGTAGGGGATGTAAAGCAAAGCATTTATAAATTTAGGTTGGCAAAACCAGAACTATTTATGGAAAAGTATAATAAGTATACGACTGAGGAAAGTAATTATCAAAGAATAGATTTACATAAAAATTTTAGAAGTAGGAAAGAAGTTCTTGACAGTGTTAATTTTATTTTCTATCAGGTTATGTCAAAGAAAATCGGGGGTGTAGATTATAATAATGAGTCAGCCCTTTATGAAGGTATGAAGTATAATCTTTGTGAAAATGGTGATTGTGGAGGAGCTACTGAACTACATATAATAGAAGCAAATAATAAAGATACAGGTTTAGATGAAGTTATTGACATAACAGATAAAGAATTAGAAGCTAAGATGATAGCTAAAAGAATAAAAGAATTAATGGATACGAGTAATCACTATATGGTTTTTGATAAACAAATAGGGGGATATCGACCTGTACAGTACAAAGATATAGTTATTTTATTAAGAACAATGTCTAGTTGGGCAGATGTATTTGTTGAAACATTAATAAACGAAGGAATTCAAGCTTATTCTGACACTTCATCTGGTTACTTTGATACTATTGAAGTAAGAACAGTAATGAGCTTATTAAAAGTAATCGATAACCCAAGGCAGGATATACCATTAATAAGTATATTAAGATCGCCTGTTGTAGGATTGACAGGTGAGGAATTAAGTATTATTAAAAGTGAATATCCTAATGGTGATTATTATGACGCTTTAATAAATATAATAGAACAACCCTTTGAGCATCAATTAAATCAACAGTGTAAAGACTTTATTAAAAAGTTAAAAGAATGGCGTGAAAGAGTTCCTTACACTTCTATATATGATTTGATAAGGGAAATATACGAAGATACTAATTATTATGATTATATAAGTATCATGCCTGGTGGTAAGCAAAGACAAGCTAATCTTGATATGCTTATAGAAAAAGCACATCAATTTGAAAAAAGTAGTTATAGAGGTTTGTTTAATTTTATCCGTTTTATAGATAGACTAAAAAAATATAATTTGGATTTTGGAGAGGCTTCTATACTTGGGGAAAATGAGGATTTAGTACGAATTATGAGCATTCATAAAAGCAAGGGGTTAGAATTTCCTGTTGTTTTTGTCTCGGGCTTAGGCAAGGCATTAAATAAACAAGACTTGCATCAAAACATAGTTATCCATCCTGATTTAGGATTTGGCCCAGATTATGTAAACTATGAATTACGTTATAAAAGGGGAACTCTTGCAAAACGAGCAATTCAAAAACAATTAGAGTTAGAAGGGTTATCTGAAGAGTTAAGAATTCTTTATGTTGCTTTTACAAGAGCACGGGAAAAGCTTATTCTAACTGGAACAGTTTCATCTAGAACATCATTAGAAAAAAGATTAGAAAAATGGGTTATGGCTTGTTTGGAAGAGAAAAAGGAATTATCATATAGTTTAGTAACAGAAGCAAGTAATTACTTAGATTGGGTTGTACCATCTTTGATACGGCATAAATCTGCTAAGAAACTACTAGAAAAAGCAGGGAGACAAATAGATATTAGCAATGAATTATATAATGAAGATGTACATTTTAATATTGAGATTTTTTCAATAGATGATATGGTAGAAAAAGATTTAATGGAAAAGATAGAAAGTGAATGGCTAGAGGAACAATTGAACAATTGGGATGATGAAATAGTTTATGATAAAAAAATCAAAGAAGAAGTCAAAAGAAGACTTATTTGGCAATATCCATATAAAGAGGAGGTTAATGTTCATGTTAAAATGAGTGTTTCAGAGTTAAAAAAACGTGAAAGACAAGAAGAAACTCCTCCACTATTTGTAGAAAAAGAAACTATGGAAACTAAAGAAATTACTAAACCAAAGTTTTTAGAAGAAGAATATAAGTTATCACCAGCAGAAAAAGGTACAATAATTCATAAAGCTATGCAATATATTCCCCTTGATAAGTTGTGCAATTATAATGATATAAGAAAAACTCTTGAAATTATGGAAGAAAAAGGCTTTATATCGGAACAAGAAAGAAAATCTGTTTTTATAAAAGATCTCTTAGCATTTTCAAAAACAGTTCTGTATAAAAGAATGATAAATGCTCAAAAAAATAACAATTTATATAAAGAAAAGCAATTTCTTCTAGGAATTAAAGCTTGTGAGTTAGATAAGTGCTTAAAGAGTGATGAATTGGTGCTAATACAAGGAGTAATTGATTGTTTTTTTGAGGGAGAAGAAGGTATTGTATTAGTAGATTATAAGACAGATTATGTTAAAGAAAGGCAAGAACAGATTTTAATTAACCGATATAATAAACAGTTACAATACTACCAAAAGGCAATTGAACAAATTACAGGAAAAACAGTTAAAGAAAAGATCATCTATTCTTTTAGTCTTAATAAAGAGATAGTTTTCTCAAATGATTAGGATAATTAATATCACCAAGTATGATGAAAAAGTGATATAGTAGATTTTGCTTGTACTATATCACTTTTTCTGTTTTTGCAAGAAATCCTCATAATACAGATCGAATAGTAAATACGCAGGGACGGTTCGAAATCAGTGAAAAAGTAATATTTTTATTATCATGAATGAATATGGTGTATATATATTCAGATGCTACCTTACCTTCAAGTAGCATCTTTCTTATCAAGCCCCTAAACTAATAAAAGTGCTCCCGAAAGCAAGGTCGCACTTTTACAGGGTCTTGAACGAAAGAAGAACGCTACTTTCAGCCGGATAACGCCTCTGAATATATATACACCACATTCTTGAGTATAAGTCCCCATAGACAAGATAACAAACGAGCAATTTTATATTTTACAAATTAACAGCAAAAAACTTGATATTACTGACTTCTAAGCAGGTAAAAACCCCCAAATATGGTATAATGTAAGTACGAACAAACTTTATTCCATAGGG
>JBKGYG010000026.1:0-23497 GCA_046546235.1 Eubacteriales bacterium
TAAAGCTGATGTATATACAAGAATAAAAGATTATAATAAAGCAATTGAAAAGATTAAAAGAAAAGGATATACAAGTGTCAATCAATTAACAGATCTTTGTGGAGGTAAAATTGTTACTAATAATATAGATGATATCTATAAGTTTAAAAACTCTATAGAATCTAATAATAATGTGTAGTTGTAGTTCCCTGTAATATTTCGATATGGTATAATTTGTCTTTTACCCTATAAAATCTCAATTTATTTTTCAAATTAATCTCCCCCAAACAAAAACGAGACAACTTTTTAAGCTGTCTCGTTTGAAATAGTCTTTTTTCAATCCCTACTATGGCAAGGGGTTTCCAACTTTTTTCAGTCCCTACTATGGCAAGGGGTTTCCAACTTTTTAATCTTATATTATTATTATTATTATAGCACAAACAACATTTTTGTAAACAATTTAATTAAATTTTTCTTCATATAAATTGATATATCTATAAAGAGTTGTTCTGCTAACTTCTAATAATCTAGCAAATTCTACTCCCTTTATTTTTATTCCTTTTATTGTATCCAATCGCATATTATTATTTTTAAATTTTTTCATATTATCACCAATATTCATACTCTATATAATCTTATGATATCATTCATTTATATATTACCATCGAAATCACAATTACATCTTTTTGAATAATTGTGATTTTTTTCAAATACTGTTATAGTTTATAAGGAAATTATTCAACTTTAAAGGAGGTATTATTAATATGTATTCCAAAGCACTTCAACGTAAAAAATATAAAGATTTTTTTCCTATTTTCATCTAGTTATGTTTTCTTTTGCTTTTCCGCAATAATTGCAATTTTCTTTAGTTATAATCACAGAATTGTACATACTTTATTGGAATTAATCTGTATACTTGTTGCTCTAACTTCCTTTTTAATTGTATATACTAATTACTCCCCTAGTTCCATAAGAAGTAAATTGGTTGCTTATGGATATTTAATGGTTGCTCTTTTTGATTTCTATCATTATTAATTGTATCTTTAAAGTCAAATCAAAGATAACTGGTACAGGTTTAGGACTTCACATTTGTTATCAAATCATACAAGAACATAATGGTAAAATAGAAGTATCTAGCAAACTAGATAAAGGAACTACTTTTACGATACATTTTCCTTGTATTGAATATGATGATGAGTATAATGAATTTGATGATACAGAGAGTATTGTATAGGAACATTTACCTTTTTTAACTCATATTAAATGGCCTACAATTGGTAGGCATTTTTTTATTGTCTGTTTTCAATTATCCAATCCATTGCGAAATCAACTGCTTCTTTCACAGGGAAAAATTTACACTCAGCTGACCCTACTCTAGCTGTTTTAACTCTATTTGTTTTTTCAAATGCTGTACCGATTTTTTTAAAATCTTTGTTATTCAGCTCTATATCATTAAAAGTCTTCCAAACTCTTTTTCCTTCTTCTATTATAGGAGCTCCTAATTTTATTTCTTTTGCTTTAGGATGTATATATTCAGCTATGTGAAAAATAGAGTTGCTATCATAATCTGCCCCTAATAATAATATGTAGCTATTATCTAAACCATATATTTTTCCTAATGGTGAATCCTTAGACAAGCCATAATTAAGCGGATGTTCTCTAATTATAGTTTCACTGTTTTTACCATAAGCTGCCAAAGAAAAATGAGGGTGTTTACTTCTAATAACATCGGGTAATGTTCTAAACACTTCAGGTATTACTCCTACTCCACGAGTTGGAGTTTTTTCTGCATCATAAGCAGGTAAACTCTCTCTAATTTTTTCATGCCATTCTTTAGGAACTGGTGGTTTTCTCCAATGGGCAGGATCTGAATAATCTCCACTGTGAGTTGGCATAATAATTGTCCCTTCATCTGTTATTACATTTTGAAGTGCTTGAATTACTGCAATTGAACCGCCACATACCCATCCTAAAGAACTAAGTGAAGAATGAACAAGAACATTCATCCCTTTTTTTAATCCTAACTGCTCTAGTTCTTTTGAAAGATAATCTGTTGTAATAGGAAAATCTGTTTGTTTTATAATGCCTTCAATAGTAGTTGGCCTTTTCTTTGTTTCATTATTTATCTTCTCTGCTTGCTCTTTTTTATACTCTTCAATCTGTCTCAAATAATTTATTTGAGTTTCTGTTTTGTTACCATAGTATTGCTGATTAGCAAAATCATTCGCTTCTCTTTCCTTTGTTACGTCATTGTTAATATATCTCAAAAAAGTTTCTTTATCAATTTCAATAATTCCTTTACAAGAATGGCACATTAATAGATATCTTTTTGAGGTAGGTATAACTGGAATAAAAAACAAAGTAATCCAAAGGGTTACCTTAATAAGTTCCATCTCTTCGCCTTCTTTTTGACAATGCGAACATATTTGTTTTACGACCCCAAACTTTTTAAAAGTTCTATAACCCCATCCAAATATAAACATCCCTAATCACCCTTCAACATAAAATTACATATTCCCTTAATTTTTTACTTGTTTCCGTATAATAATAATAACATTAAATCATTTTATTTTAAATACTAATTTTTAAATAAAACTCTAGCTATGCTTCGCCACGTTCGCATCTCAATTTGCTCCAGCTTCTCTAATTCTCTTAACTAATTAAAGTTGCACAATTGGTACATGTTTTAAGTACCAATTACCTTAAAAGTAGGACTTTCCTATTAAAGAACAAAAAACCACCTAATTGCAATTTTAATTTACAATAGGTGGCTTTGAAATTATTATTTCATTTCATCTAATATATTCTTTAATAATTCTATAACTTTCTTAGGATTTGCTTGTCCTTTTGTTTTTTTCATCATTTGACCCATTAAAGCTTGTATAGCTTGTTGTTTTCCTCCAAGATAATCATTTACAACTTTTTCATTACTAGCAATAATTTCTTTGGCCATATCAATTAATGCTCCATCATCACTAATCTGTTTAAGCCCTTGTTCTTCAACAATTTTACTAGGTTTTTTGCCTGTATCCCACATAATAGCAAAAACCTTTTTACCAATGCTATTGCTAATAACATCGTCTTCAATAAGATTAACTAGTTCTGCTAACATCATAGGCTCAAATGGTACAGCCCCTTCTTCTTTTTGTTCTTCTGTTAAACGACCAAATATCTCTGTTATTATCCAATTAATAACTGCTTTTGGATTCTTTGATTCTTTAGCAGCCTTTTCATAAAAATCAGACATATTTTTCGATGCTACAATTAAATCTGCATCATATGGAGTTACTCCATATTCTTTTACATAACGTTTTTTTCTTGAATTTGGCATTTCTGGCAAAGATTGTTTTATTTCTTCTATTTTCTCTTTTGATGTAATTATTGGCATAAGATCTGGCTCTGGAAAATAACGGTAATCATGTGCTTCTTCTTTACTTCTCATAGAAACTGTTACACCTTTAGACTCATCCCATCGACGTGTTTCTTGGACAATTTCCCCACCATTTTCAATAACTTTTATTTGTCTTTTTGCTTCATATTCAGCGGCTTTTACAGCAAAATTAAATGAGTTTATATTTTTCATTTCTGTTCGAACACCTAATGTATCACTGCCTTTTTTTCTAACAGAAAGGTTTACGTCACATCTTAATGAACCCTCATTCATTTTACAATCTGAAACGTCTGAATATAGAAGAATACTTCTAAGTTTCTCCATAAATATACCTACTTCTTCTGGAGAGCGAAGATCCGGCTCTGTTACTATTTCAATAAGCGGTACTCCACAACGATTGTAATCAACTAAGGATCCTTCTCCTGATTCATGAAGTAATTTACCTGCATCTTCTTCTATATGAATCCTTGTAATTCCTACTTTTTTTACTGTATCGTTAAATTCTATCTCAACTTCTCCTTCAAAACATAAAGGCAAATCATATTGAGATATCTGATAAGCTTTTGGTAAATCTGGATAAAAATAGTTCTTTCTATCTTGTTTACTATATTCATTTATATTACAATTAGTTGCTAACCCAGCTCTTATTGCGTATTCCACTACTTTTTCATTTAAGACAGGTAATGTTCCTGGCATCCCTGTACATATAGGACAACAATGGGTATTAGGGTCTCCACCAAATTTGGTTGTACAACCACAAAAAATCTTAGATTCTGTTTTTAACTCAGAATGTACTTCTAAACCAATTACGATTTCATAATCTTGATAACTCAATCTTCCACCTCTTTTCTAAACATTAGGATATTTATCTTTTATATCTTGTGTTTGCTCATATGCATAAGCTATCTTTAATATAGTGCTTTCATCAAAAGCTTTACCTACAAATTGTACACCTATTGGTAAACCTTTTTTATCAAAACCACAATTCATTGACAATGCTGGTAAACCTGCAATATTAACAGGCACTGTGCAAATATCATTCATATACATTTCTATTGGATTATCTGTTTTTTCACCTATTTTAAATGCTGTAGTAGGTCCTGTTGGTGTCAAAATAATGTCAAATTTATCAAATATATTGTCGAATTCATTTTTAATTAAAGTTCTTACTTGTTGAGCTTTCTTATAATAAGCATCATAATATCCTGAACTTAAAGCATAAGTACCTAACATTATTCTTCTTTTTACTTCCGTTCCAAAGCCTTCATCTCTGGATTGTTTGTATAAATCAAGTAAATTGTCAAATTCTTTTGCTCTATATCCATATTTCACCCCATCATATCGAGCAAGATTAGATGAAGCTTCCGCAGAAGATATAAGATAATATGCTGGCAAAGCATAAGATGTCATATTCATTTCAACTTCTTCTACTGTTGCACCAAGTTTTTCAAATTCTTTAGCTACGTTAAGCACCTTTTCTTTAACTTCATCTTGAACACCTTCAGAAAAATATTCTTTAGGTAGAGCAATTTTTATATCTTTTACTTCTTTTCCAAGAGCCTTTGTATAATCTGGATATTCCACTTTTGCAGATGATGAATCCATAGAATCATATCCCACTATAGCTTTTAAAGCTAAAGCCATATCTTTAATATCTTTTGTAATAGGTCCTATTTGATCTAAAGAAGAAGCAAAAGCAACTAAACCATAACGAGAAATGGCTCCATAAGTAGGTTTCATACCTACAACACCACAATAACTTGCTGGTTGACGTATAGATCCTCCTGTATCAGAACCTAATGTAAATACTGCTTCTCTAGCAGCTACAGCTGCTGCAGAGCCACCAGAGCTTCCTCCAGGAACTCTTTCTACATCCCAAGGATTCTTAGTTGCTTTATAATATGAATTTTCCGTTGATGAACCCATAGCAAATTCATCCATATTCAATTTACCAAGAATCACCAGATCATTTTCTTTAATTTTATTAACCACCGTTGCATCATACGGAGGAACAAATTTATTAAGCATCTTAGACGCACAAGTGCTTTTGATATTTTTAGTACAAATATTATCTTTTATAGCCATTGGTATCCCTGCTAATGGACTCAAAGGTTCTTTTTTATTTCGTTTTTCATCGATTTTTCTTGCTTGTATTAGCGCTTCTTCTGAAATAGTAATATATGCATTAACTTTATCATCTACTTTTTTGATTCTATCTAAATACGCTTTTGTAATTTCTTCACTACTTATCTCTTTTTTTGATAATAATTCACTTAACTCGTAGGCTGACTTAAGGGTTAACGACATAACCATCCTCCTTTACTTTTGTAATAAATATTTTCCTTATTCAACTATTTTAGGCACACTAAAACAACCATTTTGCTTATTAGGCGCATTTTTTAATAATTCATTACGTTCTAAACTATCTCTAGCTTTGTCCTCACGAAATACGTTTTGAATTGGTATAACATGAGCTGTTGGTTTAACTTTTTCTATGTCTAACTCATTTAATTGGTCAGCAAATCCAATAATATCTTCTAAATCTTTTGTCATCTGCTTTTTTTCTTCTTCTGTAAGATTAAGCCTTGCTAAATTAGCAACATGTTCTACTTGCTCTTTTGTAATCTTCAACATAATTCCTCCATTCCCATAAATGTCCAAAATTATAGTTTATTCTATCATAACTAAAAGTCTTATTCAACACTTTAACTAATCATATTGATAAATTCTTCTTCTGATATAATAGGTATATTCAATGACTTTGCTTTTTTATTCTTAGATGATGTTGATTCTGTATCATTATTAATTAAATAATTGGTACTTTTAGAAACTGAGCTAGTTACTTTTCCCCCGAGAGATTCTATATGTTCCTTTAGTTGATCACGATTCTCATATCCCTGTAGTGCTCCTGTTATAACAAATGTTTTGCCTTCAAGAATCTGGTTATTTGATGATACATCAGGCAAATCAAACTTAATATACTTTAATAATTCATTAATGTTCTTTTGATTATCTTCATCTCTAAAATATTTATAAATTGAATCAGCCAAAACTTCACCAAATCCTGAAATACTAACTAGTTCATCAATAGATGCATTTTGTATTTTATCAAAATCATAATTAAAATGATTACATAGAAGTTTAGCATTAGACAAACCTATATTAGCAATTCCTAATGCGTAAATAAAGTTTGGCAATCCTACTTTCTTAGCATTTTTTATAGATTCAATTAACTTATTAAAAGATCTTTCTCCAAAGCCTTCCATTTGCTTAATGTCTTTATCATATTGTTCTAACTGAAAAACATCTGCAAATGTCTTAATAAATCCTTTTTGAATAAATTTATCTAATGTGGCTTCTGATAACCCTTCTATACCCATAGCATTTCTTGATACAAAATGAGTAAAAGCTTTTATTTGCTTTGCTTGACACTCTTTATTCATACAATATAGTACCTTAACGTCTTTTACTCTTTTTATTTCAGTTTTCCCTTTACAAACAGGACATTTTTCTGGTATATCTTTAATTCCACTTTTTGTCAAATTATCCGCAACCTGAGGGATAATCATATTTGCTTTATATACTTGTATAATATCTCCCTCACCAAGTTGTAGATTTTCAAGAATACTTACATTATGAACACTTGCTTTACTAACTGTTGTTCCTTCTAGTTCTATAGGCTCAAATACTGCCACAGGATTAATTAATCCTGTTCTTGAAGTATTCCATTGTATCTTTAATAACCTCGTCTCTTTTAACTCGTCGGCCCACTTAAAAGCAATTGAATCACGAGGAAACTTAGAAGTTGTTCCAAGAGTTCTTGAATAGCTAATACTGTCGAATGTTAATACTAAGCCATCAGATCCAAAGTCGTTAGTGGTTATTTTTTCTCCGAATGCCTTAACAATTTCTTTCATATTTTCTTTAGATACAACTTCATACTCCACTACATCAAAACCTAATTCCTCCATCCATCTTAACTGTTCTTCTTTTGAATCTTTAAAATTAATATCTTCAGCTTTGACTACTTGAAATGCAAAAAAATGCACATTCCTATTAGCTGTTATTTTATTATTTAATTGCCTTACTGTTCCGCTACATAAATTCCTTGGGTTTTTATACTGTTCTTCCTCAGCCATTTTTTCATTAATTCTCTCAAAATCTGAACGCTTAATAACTGCTTCTCCTCTTAATACAAGCTCTTTAGAATAATTAATATTAATAGGAATATTTTTAAAAACTTTTGCATTATTAGTTACAACTTCTCCAATTTCTCCATTGCCTCTGGTTATGGCTTTAAAAAGTCTACCATCTTTATATGTAAGTACAATTGTTAATCCGTCCAATTTCCATGAAAGCAAACCCTTTTGTCCACCAATCCATTCTTCTAATCTTCCAATTTCTTTTGTTTTATCTAATGAAAGCATCGGTAATTCATGTTTTTCTTTTGGTAGTTCACTTAAAACCTCATATCCTACTTTTTGGGTAGGACTATTAGATAAAATAATTCCCGTTTCTTTTTCTAAATTTATTAATTCATCATATAATCTATCATATTCTAAGTTGCTAATTATTTCTCTATCTTCTTGATAATATGCTTTATTAGCTTTATTTAATAAGCTTATTAATTCTTTTACCCTGGATAAACTCTTTTTCACTATTTTCCCTCCTTGTAGTAATATAGTTTTTTTTCACATTTTACCATATCTACATTACTAAAAAAAGACTTTACTATAAGAAGTTCAGATTGTAGATAAGGCTAGATATACAAATAAGCGGTGTTTTAAATATTTGATTAGAAAAATAGTGATAGAGATTGCAAATTTAACCTGAACGTGTTTTGTATATTTATTTCTCTGTTGAAAATTCTTAAATTATTTTTTTCTACAACTAATACTTTGCTACAAGAAAAGCCACAGTTTCCTGTGACTTATCTTATTACTAACGCTCTATTCTGATTAATAAATTCAAGTTTTTTCTGAGTCATAGTAGCATACTGTTCATTAGTTATAATACCTTCTTGACGTAAATCGGATAAATACTCAATAAATTGCTCAGTTAGTTCAATTAAATTAGATACCTCTTCCATCTTCATCACAATTCACACACCCCGTAAATATAATAGTTTTATTTATATATATTTTCTATAATTACATTAGCTATATTATAATTCTAATTGTAGGTAATTTTCAAACGAATTTTGTCAAAGTAGGACTAATTAACCAATTAATTTTTTATTAACTCAATCCCTAAAAATACTAATTGAATTGAATTTATCTATTTTATAAATATTATTACCAACTTTATATAAAGTATACATGAATCTAAAACTATTAGTCTTATACAAAAAATAAGTGCCACTAATGCTTATATATAAGTTGTTTATATTAACACAATATTGTTAGACTATTTTATATCATATTATATCCATATACTATTATATCACATTTCAAATAAATTAAAATATTTTAATATGACATTTATATTACAATTATATTACTAAAACATCATATCATCTATCTCTCCCAATTATAATACACATTCTGCACATCATCATCATCTTCAAGAAGATCAAGCATCTTTTCCATCTTCTTAGCATCTTCTTCTGATAAAGTTGTTGTTGTTTGTGGTATCATTGTTACTTCTGCTGATATTGATTTGATACCTTCGTTGACTACTACATCATTAACTTTACTAAAATCTTCTGGTTCAGTAATTATCTCAAATCCTTCTTCCTCAGACACAAAATCTTCTGCTCCTGCTTCAAGAGCTAACATCATTAGTTCGTCTTCATCAAGATTATCATCTCGCTCTATAATAATCTGACCTTTTTTGTCGAACATAAATGATACACAACCTGAAGTACCTAAATTACCTCCCCCTTTTGCAAAAGCATGTCTTACATTTGCTGCTGTTCTATTTTTATTATCTGTTAATGCCTCTACTATTATAGCAACACCACTAGGACCATAACCTTCATAAGAGATCAATTCATAATTTACTGAATCCATCTCCCCTGAAGCTTTTTTTATACTTCTATCTATTGTATCATTAGGCATATTATTAGCTTTTGCTTTAGCAATAACATCTTTTAATTTATTATTTAAATCAGGGTCTGATCCACCCTCTTTTACAGCTACCGCTATTTCTCTTCCTATTTTTGTAAATACTTTCCCTTTTTTTGCATCTTGTTTTTCTTTTCTATGCTTAATATTGGCAAACTTAGAATGTCCAGCCATTTTAATCACTCCTTATTTTAAATTATCTTTAAATTATCTACATAATATTCTATCACGATTATTTTTTTTAAACAACGTAGTCTTAAATACTCCATAACCCAATTAACCACAAGCATCTAAAGTTTCTCTCAAGTTACCAATCATTACCGAATCAGCTATATTAAAAGAAGATATAATAAACTATTTAATTGCTATAGGTAACCTAATAGCAATTTATTTTATGTAAATTGTTTATCATTATATATGGTTTTTCTCAATTTAGTCTCTCTTAGTTTTAGTGTCAATTATAAATCAAATATTTTAATTGTCAAAACATTATCTGGTTAAAATAAATACAAGTAATGGTATGGTGATAATTGATAATAATGTACTTAAAAACACTCCCTCTGAAGCAACTTCTTCATTACCGTCAAACTCTTTACTTAACATAACAGCATTCGCTGCCACAGGCATCCCCGCAATCACAACTGATACTCCAATTAATAAGGAATTATCTAGAATGTTACTTAGAATTATCCATATTACCACAGGATAAACTATTAGTTTTAGTATACTAAATAAATAAATTTTAATATTTAGCAATACTGATTTTAGAGGAATATTTGCTAAAGAAGATCCAATAATTAACATTGCAAGTGGAGTTGTTAAATCTCCAAGCATTCCTACTGTGCCATACAAAAAGATTGGTAATGGTATCTTTGTTAAAAAAAAGAACAACCCTATAAATACTGCAATCACTCCAGTATTAGCCAAAAGCCTCCAGTTGAATCTAAAATATTTATCTCCATGTAAAGAAATCAAATAAATACCTAAAGTATAAATCAAAAAATAGAAAGGAAGATTAAATAATGCTGCATAAATAATTGCACCTTTTCCATAAATTGATTCAATAACAGGAAATCCCATAAACCCAACATTTGAAAAAATAACCATAAATTGATATATCCCAATATCTTTGCTTGGTATTTTTAATAATTTTGGAGTCATTAAAGACATAAGATACAAAAAAACATAACATCCAATTGAAATAATAACTATCTGAACTATATTTATATCTGAATCAACTATATCAGGGGCACTCATTCCTGCTATTATTAGCGCAGGTGCTGTTACATAAACAACTAAGCTAGATAATTTTTTATTTGTCATATTATCTATAATATCAATTCTATTTAATAAATATCCTATAGATATTAGTGCAAACAATATTACTAATTGGTTAAGAATAACTGTCATAATAAAAACTCCTCATAATTTGTCTTTATACTATTATATATGAATTCTAATAAAGTTCAACATTATTTTAATTTAATAAAACAAACTAAACAAAAGACATATCTCAAATTTCATATTTTAAGATATGTCTTTTATAATAATTATGTATCAATGCCAAAACTAATAAGTATGCCCTTATTAACTTTTTCCATTATATCTCGTTCTAAGTGACAAACTTTCTCTTTGAGCCGTTTTTTATCTATTGTCCTTATTTGTTCTAATAATATAACCGAATCTTTAACTAAATCATACTTTTTAGCTTCTATCTCAACATGTGTTGGTAACTTAGCTTTATTAATTTGAGATGTTATAGCTGCACATATCACAGTAGGGCTATACTTATTACCAATGTCATTTTGCACTATGAGCACTGGGCGAATTCCGCCTTGCTCTGAGCCAATAACAGGTCTCAAATCTGCATAAAAAATATCTCCTCTTTTTACAATCACTCTACTCACACTCCGCTATTTTCTGCTGAATGTAGTCTTCAACCTCACTTTCAATGATTAGACACATTTGTGCTAGATTAAGATTAATTTCTGCCATTTCAATATAACCTTTCCTCATATAAAAATGACATCTCTCTTGTTTATCATCTAAATAAAGTTGATTTCTATCATTCATTAAATCAACTCCTGTATAATCAGATACAGTAGGAACTTCATAATTATGTTTATGTGAAATCCCTTTCTAATAATAGTATTACCCAATTTTTATTACCTATACTTTAATTATAAAAACTAAATTTACACAATATATTTGTTCTAATTAATAGTTTTCGAAATAATCTACTGACTCAATTAGTTTGTTGTTTTTTAAATAAGTACGAGGAATACGTTTTCCAAGTCCACATATAATTTCATAATTAATAGTATTAGTAAGTTCAGCAATTTCATCTACTGTAATTATATTATCTCCTTGCTTACCAATTAAAACAACTTCATCTCCGTCTTCTACATTTGATATATTAGAAACATCTACCATAAATTGATCCATACATATTCTTCCAATAATTGGCGCATATTGTCCTCTAATAAGAACTCTACCCTTTGAAGATAATGCTCTAGGATAACCATCACCATACCCTACAGGAATAGTGGCTATTCTGGACTTTCGACTAGTTATGTATGTGCCTCCATAACTAATGGACGTTCCTTTTTCAACTTCTTTTAAGAAAATAATATGACTTTTTAATGATAGAGCTGGTTTTAACTCTATTTTATTAAAATCAATATCATCTGAAGGATATAGACCATATATTGAAATTCCCGCTCTAACTAATTGAAAATGACCTTCCTTTACTTCTATTAAGCCTGCACTATTAGCTGCATGCTTAATTGGTATATTTATCTTTTGCTTTTTTAATTTATCTATAAACTTATTAAATATTTCTAGCTGATTATACGTATACGTTTTATCCTTTTCATCAGCTTTTGCAAAGTGTGTAAATATACCTTCGACTTCCACATTAGGAATCGATAATATGTATTTAATAATTTCTATTGTCTCATCTTTAGGGAAGAAACCTAAACGTCCCATCCCTGTATCGATTTTTATATGTATTTTAGCTTTCTTGTTTAGTCTTTTTGCAATTTTCCCAATTTCATTAACCATATTAATCTTGAATACTGCTTGTGTCAAATTATAGTTTATTAACTGTTCTATTTGATGTTCAGGCGTGTACCCTAATACTAATATTGGAATGTCTACCCCACTTTTTCTTAAAGCAATACCTTCTTCAATAACTGCTACCCCTAGTCTATCTACTCCATTTTCTACCAAAGTTCTAGAAATAGGAATTGCTCCATGGCCATATCCATCTGCTTTAATTAATGCCATTACTTCTGCATTTGCATCTTTTATCCTTACAATCTCTTTAAGATTATATGCGATGGCATCAAGATCAATCTGTGCATAAACACGATAATACTTATCCATCCCTACTCCTCCTGTATACATTTTTCTCATTTGTAATAATTGCCCATTCTTATTATATTATACTATTGTAATTGTACGAATATTCAAAGTACACGCTATTCTTCAATCATCACACTTGATAAACTATTTATTATATCTCTTGCCATTAAACTATATAAGCCCTTAGATTCACTTTCAATATCTCCAGACAACCCATGAATATAGACACCAAAACATGCTGCTATATAGGGATTAAGCCCTTGTGCTATTAGTCCACCAATTACTCCTGTTAACACATCTCCTGAACCAGCTGTTGCCATTCCATTGTTACCTGTTGTATTTATAAATACCTCTTCATTACTATTAGCTACTATAGTTCTTGCATCTTTCAAAACGCATATTACATCATAATTCAAGCATAGCTTTAATGCTTTGTTTATTAAGTCTCTAGTAACCTCTTCTGTAGTAGTATTAATAAGTCTAGCCATTTCCCCTGGGTGAGGAGTAAGTATTATAGGTTGCTCACATCCTTCTAGTAATTTAAAGTTGTTGGATAAAACATTTAACCCATCAGCATCAATTATAACAGGAACTGTTGCATACTTTAATGTACATTTTAGTAACTCTAATGTTTTATTATCTTGTCCTAAACCAGGTCCAATTATAATAACATCTGACCAAGAAATAGAATCAGTTATATTATTATAGCATTCTTTTTTTATATCACCTTCTATAACATCATAAGTTTTAAGTATTGCCTCTGGTAAGCTTGTTTGAAGTATCTGTCTGTTTTTACTATCCGTCAATATTTTTACAAGTCCAGCACCTGTTCTATAAGCAGCAAAAGCAGATAAGTAAGCTGCTCCACTCATGTTTTCACTCCCAGCTATTATAAGCACTTTCCCATATGTCCCTTTGTTACTTCTTTGCTCCCTTTTTGGCAAAAACTTTTTATAGTCACTATTATTTAACACAAATCTATTAGCCAACACATTATCTATTGCTTCTTTTGGAAAACCGATATCTACAACTCTTACTTCCCCAGCAAAGGAAGCACCTGGATATAATATAAGTCCTATCTTAGGCAAACCAAAAGTGACAGTTATTTCTGCTTTTATAGATACACCTAATATCTGTCCATTATTGGCTGATATTCCAGATGGAATATCCACGGATATAGTAAGTTTATTTGACTCATTAATATATTCTATTATGGTTTTATAATATCCTTCTATATCTCTTGACAAACCTGTTCCAAATATTGCATCAACAATAATATCCGCTTTATCTATCTTTTCTATATATTGCTCTTTTTCATAAACAGGTATATTTAGTTTTTTTATTATTTCCATTTGAGCTAAAGTTTCTTTGCTTAATTTTTCTTGATTCCCTAGCAATAAAACTTCTACCTTAATATTTTCACAATTAAGAATTCTAGCTATAGCAAGTCCATCCCCGCCATTATTGCCAATACCGCATACAATTAATACTTGTTGATTTTTAATATTAGGACATTCCAAAATAGCTTCAACAACTGATAAGGCTGCTCTTTCCATCAATACTAATGACGGAATCCCTATTTGATTAATTGTATAACTATCTATTTGAGCCATTTCCTTACCAGTAACAACTTTTAAAATATCAATCACCTTCCCCTACTACAAATGCAACCGCATTTTCTTTGTTATGTGATGTGGATATAAAGAACTTATTTATCCCCAAATTATCTTGAATCATTTTTGCCCTTTTGTATAAACAAACATATGGTAACCCTAGGTCATCTCTTAATACTTCAATTTCTTTAAGCTCAAAATTTCTAATTCCTGTACCAAATACTTTTGATACTGCTTCTTTAACGGCAAAATTACTTGCTATTGTTGTTATTGCCCAGTTTCGTTTTTCAAATAACTGCTTTTCTTTTTTTGTAAAATGTTTATCAATAAAAAGTTTGTTTCCCACTGCTTTTTTTATTCTACTAATTTCTATTATATCAGTGCCTATCCCTTTTATCATTATTTTTCGCCACCATAATCTTCATCAAATTTTTCTATTATTTCATAACCTAGCAAATCGTGCATATATGTATATATTTTATGTAAATCTTCTTCTCGTTCTTGTTTCTGTAAAACTTTTTCCTTTAAAGATTCTCTTAATGTTTCAATATGTGATGTTAAGTCATTAACTTCTGTTTTGTACTTTTTTAATCTCTTGTAACATACCTCCATGCTCATTTCTAAAAGTTGTTTGTTTAATTTGTCAATTTCTTTAGGCAGATTTTCAAGTTCCTTTTCATACTTATTAAGCTTTTGATTAATTTCCTCGATATACTTTTTGTTTTTCTCTAGATCTTTATGAGCCTTTTTACTTGAATTATTAAAGGCATCATCCATTTTGTCCATTATTTCTGTCATCATTTTTTTCTTTAATTTTAGATATTCTTTGTAATCATTATTTAATTGCCCTTGTTCTTGAACTAATTTGTTTAGTTTTTTTTCTAGTTCTATAATCTTATTTGACTTTTTATTTGAAGGAAAAAGTTCATGCCACCTTGAATCTACAACTAACAAAGGGACTTTTTTATCTACTTTTATTTTAGGAATTCGTTGTTTTTTAAACATTATGGCATTCTCCTTTTAAAAGTGGCTACTTTTATTATATCGTTAATTTCAAAAAATTTCTATAGGAAGAAAGGACATGTATCTTCCTATAGAAATTTTTAATACTTGGTGATATTTAAAAATTACTAATTTTAAAATGGGCGCATCGTGATACGCCCTTACAAAAAACCTAACATCGCCACATTCTCAACGCGTAGTTTTAAAAGTTAATTTCCCTAATGAATAAGAAAAGCTTGTCGAATCAATCAACAAACTTTAGAATTTAACATTATTAAATTTGTTTTTTTTCTTTCTTCTCTTTCCCAATTTTTCTATCCTTAATTGTATAAGATAAGGTCATTAAACTATCCAAAAGATGAACATTCTCAATAACCACATCCTTAGTCAAATTCAAATCTACTGGAGAGAAGTTCCAAATGCCCTGAATTCCCCATTTAATTAAATCACTCGCTATTTTAGGTGCCTTTTGTTTTGGAAGAGTTAATGCTGCAATCCTAATATCATTATCTTTAACAAACCTTTCCAATTCATCTACATCCAATATCTCTATTCCTCGTACTGCTAAACCTATTAATCTAGGATTCACATCAAACAATCCTTTAACTACAAAACCTCTTTTATCAAAATCAGTATAATTAGCTAATGCTTGTCCTAAATTACCAACACCAACTATAACCATATTATACTTATTTTGAAGCCCTAATATTTTCCCAATTTCTTTATATAGGTGCTCTACATTATATCCATATCCTTGTTGTCCAAATCCTCCAAAATTATTTAGGTCTTGTCTTATTTGAGAAGCCGTAACTTTCATCCGCTCACTTAATTCCTTAGACGATATTCTTATAACATCGTTTTCTAATAAATCCCCCAAATATCTATAATATCTAGGTAGTCTTTTTATAACTGCCATAGATATCCTTTTTTCTGGCAACATGCACTTGTCACTCCTTTACCGTATATCCTAATTAACTTGCCTAAGTACCGCAAAATACAGGTGGTACGCAAATGCAAGTTTCAACGAAAGACAAAATTCCAAATCTTTGCAACCAAGCTTTCATTTTGTTTTTCATATATCTTAACTAATTATATTATTTTGCAATAACAAAGTCAAATAAAAACACCCTAAGTTAGAGATATACTCTAGTTTAGATTATTTTTATTAGTTTGACTTAATCTTAGTTACCAATTCTTCTTTATGTATAATTTCCTCTTGCCCTGATTTGTCTATTTTAATTATATATTTTCCATTAGAATAGATGATGTTTCCATCCTTATCTACATCAAAATCAAGTACACCTTTTTTAATAATCGTAAACTCACCTTCCTTATTCATTTTAACTAATTGCCAAGACCTAGGGGCTATCCCTGGATATTTTTCACCCTTGGACTGGTTTTCTTTAAAAACTTTTTGGGCATTAATTAAATTACCATTTATAATTATCTCTTTTTCATCTACTTGTTTTGTTTTAGAAGGATTATTACCATTCGAATTTAAAGGTTCTCCATTATATCTCATAGAAAATATATTTAACCACATATATATAGCTTTTAATATCTTAAAAGGTATTAAGAATATCTTTAATGGATTTATATGTTTATTCATTTCTTTGTATGGTTTTTTAAGAAAATAAATATTATCTTCCTCATCTAATTTAGGTAAAAAACAATCATAATATGCATCTCCAATAACCTCTTCTAGCTCACCTGTGTCAATATTTAATTTGTTAATAACTTTTGGACCAAAACCCATAATTTTTCCTTCATAATCTTTGCCAACACCTGCTGAATCATAATATAAAACACTTGATTCTCTATTACTCCATACAGGATTATCTTCTATAGTATCTCCTTCTGTAATAACTTGATAATAGGAATTATCTATATTTAATATAGCAATATGTCTTTCTAGATATGTTTCTTGAGTAGCTACAATTGCTCTATTTATCTGAGCATTATAATCCAAATTATAAAAATTAGTTTCAGAACCATGAATAATATATGATTCTTCACCTGTCTCTATATTTTTCTTTAATATACCAGACAAATTATCAACTGAAACTGAATATATTACTTCTGCCTCTTTTATAAAGTCAATACCATTTATAGTTGCCCTAGGAGCCTTCTCGCTTTCTACATAAGAAATTTGGTTCATAAACTTTGCTCCAGAACCCATACTTTTCCACTCATTTTTTTTATGTATCTCTTTAGTTGTTTTTTTATACTTTTCTATATAATTACTTTCTAAAATACTGCAATCCCCTTCTTTAATAATTCCTATCTTATCTTTTACAACATAGGAAATTTTTTCAGCCATTTTCATCCCCCTACAAAATATTATTTTAAATTATTATAACACTTTTTTATAAATTAGTTAATTGTTTTTGTTTTTATATTCTTTAAACAAGAACAATTTAAGGATATTTGATATTATCCGTAGTTGTTTAGTTGGTTTCCTTCTTTGTCATAAGGTTTATGTATATTCATGTATTATTTTATCATCATTTTTAGCATTAGGTAATTTTTTTCAACTTAATTTTTTGCATAAAATTACCCATAGTATAATTACTATAAGTTTATCCTAAACTAGAGGTAATCTCAACACATTGGAACCGTCCCCTTGTGTGTGTTGGAACCGTCCCCTTGTGTGTGTATTTAATTTAACCATCAATTATTTTTTTTAACTTATCAATTAATTTTCTTGTTTTTCTAAATCGTAGCATTGAGTGAAAGCTCTTAACTATTAATACTGAACATTTAGATTTTTCTACAATAGTATCCGTCCTTATCCCAGTAATATAATCATTTAATCCCCAATTTAAAGCGGCTCCCATAATTACTAAATCATATTCTTCTGACAAATCAATAACGTTCTTTACAAGATTACCTTCTACTGTTTTTAGCTTAACTTTTCTTTCAAATTTTGATACAGACTCATTAAGGAGTTTAACTGATTCTTCTTCATCTTTGTTATCTTCATTAATGTTTAAAAGTGTAACTTCTGCATCAAAAACATTTGCTAATCTATTTACAATAACCGCTGCCATTTGAGAATATTTTCCTCCCCCATAAGGAAAAAGAATTTTTTTATACTCTTTTTTTGAATCAACAGATTTTAATATACAAACATCTGCAGGAGCTTTTTCAAGAATTTTAAACATTGTCCCACCAAAATTCTTAGCAAACCCTGATTCATGCCAACCTATTAATACAAAAGGATTTTTAGCTTCTTTTATAACAGAGATAATACCATGAGTTATATCTCTTGATTGAACAATAACTGGATTTACAGATTTTGTTTCTTTTTCATAATCTCTTAGTTTTCTAACCATTAAGTTCTGTGATTTTGTAGCTTCAATTAATAAATCATAATCCGCTGAAACCAAAACATTCTTTGGAATATTTATTATATGCACTGGAACTATTTCAGTATTATTCTCAAATTCAGCTACTTTTTTCCCAAAACTCAACAAATCATCCATTGTATTAGGATTAGAAACAGGTACAATAATTTCTCTTTTACTATTATTTAATCCTTTTACTCCCTCTGCTAATACAGGAATATCCATTGGCGATATACCTTTGGGCGCATGTTTAAGTTTAGGAATGATAAAATAATAATAAAATATACCTAAAAGTATAATCCCAACTGAAATAATCAAAGCTAAAAGATCTGACAAAGCTAATTGAAATATTAAAAACAAATTAATCAAAATTCCTAGGATAGGTGTTGCAGGATATAATGGCACTTTGAATTCTCTTTTTATTCCTGGTTTTCTTTTCCTAAAAATAATTAAAGCAACATTAACTAAGCTATATCCCGTAAGAGAAAAAATACTTGTAACTGTAGAAATATGTTCTAGATTACGAATAGAGATTGACAGAATAACAATAAATCCTGTGGTAACAATTGAAAAAATAGGTGTTTTAGTTGATCCGTTTATCACCTTAAAAATACGTGGCAACCGTTGATCTCTTGATAATGCAAATGAAGTCCTTGATGAAGCCATAATTGCTGTATTAATTGAAGATAATGTAGCAAGTATTCCTGCTAATGCAAATAAATAACCACCTACGACTCCTATCATTTTTACTGCAGTATCTGTTAATGGTGTGTTAGTTATATTAGGAATTAATTCACTCCAATGCGTTACTCCACTTCCAATAAAAAAAACTGCTGTTTTCAAAAATATAACAAATACAATTGAAATAATAATTGCTTTAGGTATTGTTTTTTCAGGATTAATTACTTCTTCACTTGCTGTAGTGATTAATCCATATCCAATATATGTCATATACAAAAATCCCATAGCACTAAACATTCCACCAAATCCATTAGTAAAAAAAGGTCTTTGGTTATCTAAATCTATATTAAATATTCCAATAATAATGTATCCTAATAACAATACTATTAATCCTGTTGTAATTATATTTTGTAACTTTCCAGAATTTTTAACACCTTTAATATTTGTGTACGTCACATAAACAACAAGTAAATACGCACCTAGCATTTGTGGTATAAATGGGAAAAAATAATTTATAAAATTCCCAAAACCAAGTGCAAATAAACCGCAGGACATAGCATAACCAAGCCAAAATCCCCAACCACAAATAAATCCAACTATTCCATTATTAGTAGCTTCCCTAACATAAGCATAACCCCCACCTGCTTTTGGAATAATCGTAACTAATTCAGCAAATGAAAAACCAGTTAGCATAGCTGCAATACCCGATAGAAAGATAGCCAATGATGCTGCTGGTCCCGTTGTTTGATAACTTGTTCCTGCCAAAACAAAAATTGCAGAACCAATCATAGTTCCTACACTAATAGTAACAGAAGAAAACAACCCTAGCGTACGATCTAGTTTTTGTTTCATATAATTTCTCTCCTCATATTATATCATTTTCCCTCACATACCCAACACCGGCAATCCGCAAGTTGCAATTAAAAATAAATCCTACAACTAATATTTCATTATTTATTATATGTCTTGATAAATTATAAGTCTAATAATATAATATTATAAAATCCATATCAAAATCATTATGAATTAAGAGGTAAAAATATGACTTTACGACATTTAAAAATATTTGTTACTGTATGCGAATGCAATAGTATGACTATTGCTGCTGAAAAACTTTTTCTAACACAACCAGCAGTAAGTCTAGCTATTAGTGAATTAGAAACAAATTATGGTATTAAATTATTTGATAGAATATCAAGAAAATTATATATTACAGATCAAGGAAAACAATTATTAACCTATGCAAGTCAAATTGTTTCTATTTTTGATGAAATGGAAAAAGGAGTTAAAGATTGGGATTCTATTGGGACATTGCGAATCGGCTCAAGTATTACAATTGGAAATCATTTACTAATGGATTATATCAAGATTTTCAAGTCTAAATATCCAAACATTAAAACAAAAGTAATTATAGATAATTCCGAAAAAATTGAAAACGAAATTCTTGAAAATAAAATTGACTTTGCACTAATAGAAGGTATTGTTCATAATGATCAAATAAAGTACGAAAATTTTATGGAAGATCGTCTTGTTTTATTTTGTGGAACTAATCATCCACTTTTCCAAATAAAAGAAATTAAAATACAAGACCTACCTAAATATGATTTTATTTTAAGAGAAAAAGGCAGTGGGGGAAGAGAGTTTTTTGACAGTGTTATGACAATAAATGACATAAATATTAAACCCCTTTGGGAAAGCATGAGCACACAAGCTATAATTCGAGCTGTAATTGAAGGATTTGGCTTATCAGTACTTCCATTATTAATGATAAAAAAACACTTACAAAACAATGAAGTTCATGAAATTAAAATTAACAATATTGAACTTTATAGAGAGTTTTATTTAATTTATCATAAAAATAAATTTTTAACAAATTCTGCAAAAGAATTTATTAAAATATTAAATAATCAAGAGAATTAGAATGCCTAACGTTAATTAATATCTCCTCATATTCTCAAATTATATTGTTAATTATTCCATATATCTCCCAACAAATGAGAATATCTTATTATAATATTCTTCTTGATTTACATATTGCGCCTCTCCATGAGATGCACCTTCAACAATATAAATTTCTTTATCACTGCTAGCTGCATCGTATAACTCATATACCATATCTACCGGAACAAAATCATCTGCATCACCATGAATAAACAATATTGGTGTTGTGCTTTTTTTTACTTGTTTAAGAGCGGAAGCTTCTTTAAATTTATATCCAACTTTATGATTTGCAACTATATCAACCATATATAAGACCGGAAATTCAGATATGCCAAAACGCAACTCAAGTTCAGAAGAAAAAATATCCCATACGCTAGTGTATCCACAGTCTTCAACAATAACTTTTACATTATCAGGAAGCTCCTCCCCAGATGCCATCATAACAGTTGCACCACCCATTGATATACCATACAATACTATTTCTGCATCTGATTCTTCATCTATTATAAAATCTATCCAATTAATTAAATCTAAGCGGTCTAACCAACCCATTCCAATATAATCTCCATCACTATCAGCATGTGCTCGCATACTAATTGCTAAAACATTATAACCTTCTTCATAAAAATTCTTGCCAGCATAAAAAACGCCATCAGGAGAAGAGTGATATCCATGTGCCACTATAACCCATTTATTTGATTTTTTTTCTGATAAATAGTGTACTCCTCTAAGCGTTGTACCGTCATTCGCTGAAACAGAAACATCTTCTGTAGATACTGATGCCTTCCATTCTTCTACAATTTTGTCTGCTTTTTTTCTATTATCATCAATCAAAGCTGCTAAAGAGTTATCAATATTGGCCGAAGCAATCTCTACTTCTCGTTCTCCGCCAGCACCAGAAGGTACTAGAGCATAATTTATAAAATAATTACCAACACCGATTGTTGCTATAATCGTAATCATCATAATTGCTGTTAAACTAATTAATAATACCTTTAACCTGTTTCTTTTTTTTATTTTTTGTTTCATCAGTCTTCTCCTTTTTAGGGTACTTCTTTCGTTCTCAACTATCAATCTGATTTTTTGAATGCATTACAAAATACAGCTACAAGATTTGGATCAAATTGAGTTCCAGAACAACGAATTAATTCTGCAATTGCTTTATTATGACTTATAGGTTTTTTATATTTTCTTTCATGTGTCATTACATCATAGGCATCTATAATTGATATTATTCTAGACAACTTTGGAATTTCATCACCTTTTTTCCCTGATGGATATCCTTTTCCATCCCATCTTTCATGATGATATAGTATGTAGTGAGCTATTTGAGCCAAATCTGGAGAAGATTGTACAATTCTATAACCTATCTCAGTATGATTTTTCATTGTTTCCCACTCTTCCCTAGTTAGTTCCCCAGGCTTATTAACAATATAATCACTAATAGCTACTTTACCTACATCATGTAAAAGGGCCAATAGCTTAAGATCGCTAATTTCATTCTCACTTAAATTCAATATTTTCCCAGTTTTTTCTGCAAGCTTGTGCATTCTATCTAAGTGCTCTTCAGTTTCTTGACAATTTTCATGCAAAGTTTCTTTTAATGATGATATAAAAGAACTTCTAAAACTATTGCGATCTAACAGTTTATTTCTATACATTCTATCTTCAGCATTTCTTATAATATGTAAAATATTCTCATCGGTTGATATCATAGTAGCATGTCCCATAGATATACTAATTTTTAGCTTAAGCGTTGAGTTTTTGATACATTCTTCATTTATTTGATTACAAATTAACTCAACATTTTTTTCTGTTGTATTAGGTAACACTACAATAAATTCGTCTCCTCCCCATCTAGCTATAAGGTTATTTTCTCCACAAACATTATGCAATATATTACCAATTGACAGTAATAGTTTGTCCCCTTCATAATGACCAAATACATCATTTGTTATCTTAAGGCCATTAACATCTCCGATTATTAGTGATAGAGGCATATTCGCCTTCGAACAGAGTTTTGAAATGTTGTCTTCAAAATATGCCCTATTATAAAGCCCTGTTAATTTATCTGTTTGCGCTGACTTTTGAACATTATTAAATAGGCGTACA
>JBKGYG010000027.1:0-22736 GCA_046546235.1 Eubacteriales bacterium
GTATCGGGACATGTATCAAGTCCCGATGATCTCAAAAGTAGCACTTTCCTATATAATAAAAAAATCCTAGAAGAAATATATAATCTTCTAGGACAAAAACTTTATTTATATTAAATTTATATTTTAAATTGATCAATTTCCTTTTCTAAAGACTTAGCTATATCAAATAACTTCTTAGATTCTTTTGAAACTCCTTGTACTCCTTCAGTTTGTTGGAACATATTTGAAGTTACTTGTTCAGTTGCTGCAGCAGTTTCTTGAGATATTGAAGAAATATGCTCAATAGAAGTAACAATTTCTTTTTTATCATCATCTATGTGCTTAATAAAAGTATTAATCTGTTCAATATTATTAATTATATCTTTAATTGAGTTTTGTATACTTACAAACGAATTCTCAGCTTCATGAACAGCTTCATTCTGTTCATTATTAGCAGTTTTTAAATCTTTCATAATAGAAACTGTGTTTTGACTTTCTACTTGCATATCTTTAATTATTTTATGAATTTCACCAGTTGCTAATGATGCATTTTCAGCTAACTTATGAATCTCATCTGCAACTACTGAGAATCCTCGTCCATATTCGCCAGCTCTTGCTGCTTCAATAGACGCATTAAGAGATAAAAGATTAGTTTCATCTGCAATATTTCTTATAGTATCAACTATTTTACCTATATTTGTTGCTTTTTTATTAAGTATTACAATTGCATCCTCTATCTGTTTTGCAGTTACTAAACTATTTTGTGAAGTATTTTTAAGTTCACTTACCACCTCTACTCCACTTTCATTAGCTTCTAATACATCCTGAGTTTTTTCTGTCATTACTTGACTATTACTCATTAATTCACTAAATTTATCACTTAGTTTTGTAACAAGAGTTGCTCCTCTTTCAGTATCTTTTGTTTGTTCAGATGCACCTATAGAAATGTGCTCCATTGTCTCAGACACTTGTTCTGATAATAATGTTGCTTGTTCAGATGACTGTGATAATTTTTTAGATGCATTTAATAAATTATCAGTAACATTTTTTGTATTATTAATTAAACTTTTTATTGTAGTCGTCATTTTATTAAAGTCTGAAGCCAAATCACCAATTTCATCGCGAGATTTTATATTAACTTTAACATTTAAATCTCCTTTGCTCATAATTCTAACTTTTGATTGTAATTGCCTAATATTTTTTGATATAGGTCTAATAAATATAAATGAAGCAATTGTAGAAATAACTAATGCTGCTAGCCCTAATATTATAGTTAAATCTAAAATAGGTTTACTTTTTTCTTCAAACTCACTTTCATTAATACTTGAAGCAATTATAAAGTCAGTTCCATCAACCTTTTTAAACATACCCATTTTATCTCTTTTAATACCATCTTCATCTTCTTCTGTAAAATAAAAAGTACCTGATGATTTTCCAGAATCAATTAATTCTTTTAACCCTTCAATAGGTGTAACTTCATTTAAAAGTTCTTCATTTCTATGAACTATAGTATGACCTTCATTATCTAATAAAAATATATATCCTGATTCTCCAAATTCACCTTTATTAATTATATCTACAACATTTTGCAAATCCAAATCTATTTTCATTACTCCTAATATACTACCATTTTTATAACTAATTATAGGAGCAGAAGCAGAAATAGTTTTTTTACCTACATTAAAATCGTGTTTTGGTTTTGACCAAATTACATCCTCTGCTTCAATTGCATCTTTATACCATGATTTCCTTGTAGCTACAAAATTCAGAGGCACACCATCATCAGGATAAACATAAATTCTATTATCATCCGTAGCATAAAAAACATGTAATATATCTGGATAATTACTTACATAATTATCTAAAGTTCTATAAAAATCAGCTCTCTCATGTTCATTTTCTATACCATTAAGTACAATTTCATCTTCATACATAATATCATTATGTGAATCATTAGCTAAATTTTTTAAACTTCGCTCATATGTATCAAAATATTGTTCAACATATAACGTAATCTGATTTTCTAAATTCTCAGTTGTTTCAATTAACGTCTCTTTAACAGTACTAGCTGACTTATCATACGAAAAAGCGCCCAATATTACAACAATCATTAATGATAATATTAGCATAATAAGCAATAATTTGGTTTGTATCTTTAATCTCATGGTCCTTCTCCTCTCTGTAGCAATCATTATGTTGTTTTTATGTTAAGGTTTGAGTAGAATTAATTTCTACTCAAACCACTTGATACAATGAGTTATTCGAATTTTAATTATAATTAGATTTAATTTATCATAAATAGTTCCTATAATATTAAACTTAACTAGGACCAATAGTTCATCTAATGCTACCCCATTATTACTTCGATTTCATGCTCATCATTATCATTAAAAGCTTGTATAATATTTGACATTTGTTCCTTCCCATCAACGATAACTTTTTTGATTCCTTTGCTTATATGATTAGGATTCTTTATTTTTATATTATAAGTTGTTCCTCTAAAAATTCTCTTAACCTCAAACCCATCCCAATCTTTTGGAATACAAGGATCTACAATTAATCCATTATAATCAGGTCTAATACCTAATATCCATTTTGCAATAGCAACATAATTCCAAGCTGCAGTACCAGTTAACCAAGAGTTCTTAGCTTCTCCATGAGTTGCTGCATCTTTACCAGCTATCATTTGAGCATATACATAGGGTTCTACTTTATGTGTTTCACTTATTTCTTCTAAGTATGCAGGAGCAATTTTTTTATAATATTCAAAAGCTTTATCTCCTCTGCCTAAAACAGTTTCACCAATCATAACCCAAGGATTGTTATGACAGAATATTCCCGCATTTTCTTTGTACCCAGGAGGATATGAAGAAATTTCACCTAATTCTAAGTGATATTCACTATATGCAGGTGTTTGTAATATCAAACCATAATCTGTATTAAGGTGCTTATCAACAGAATCCAAAGCTTTCTCTGCTAAATTGTTATCTACACCTATTCCTGCCATTACACACATGCCTTGTGGTTCAATATATATTTTACCTTCTTCATTTTCATCGCTTCCAACTTTATTACCATAAAAATCATATGCTCGTAAAAACCATTCTCCATCGTAACCATTTTTTTCAACATTTGATATCATTTTATCAACTTCTGCTTTAACCTTGTTGCTTAATTCTTTTTTATCAATTTGTTGACATAAGCTATCAAGTTCTTTACCTGCATTTACAAATAATCCTGCAATAAAAATTGATTCTGCTGTTCTACCAGTCTTATTTTCACAAGTTTGGAACGATTCGTCAGGATTTGTAGAGAAACAATTAAGGTTCAAACAGTCATTCCAATCTGCTCTTCCTATTAACGGTAACCCATGTGGCCCTAAGTTATTAATCGTATATTCAAATGATTTTTCTAGATGAGTAAGTAAAGTTGCTTTATTATCTTCATCATTATTAAATGGTACCATTTCTTCTAATATTGAAAAATCTCCTGTTTCTTTTATATACTCAGTTGTTGATAATATTAACCAAAGAGGATCATCATTAAATCCTCCACCTATTTCATCATTACCTCTTTTCGTAAGAGGTTGATATTGATGATATGCACTTCCATCTTCTAACTGTGTAGATGCTATATCAATAATTCTTTGTCTTGCTTTATCAGGTACTTGATGGACAAAACCCAGCAAATCTTGGTTAGAGTCCCTAAAGCCCATACCTCTACCAATACCTGTTTCAAAATATGAAGCACTTCTAGACATATTAAATGTAACCATTACTTGATACGGATTCCATATATTAACCATTCTGTTTAACTTCTCTTGATTACATTTTACTATATATTTCGACAAAAGTCCATCCCAATACGTTTTTAATTTATTAAAAGCTTCTGCCACTGATGTTTCGTCATTATATTTATTAATTAAATTCAATGCTTTTTCTTTATTAATTATACCTTTTGATTCCCATTTTTCACTTTCTTTATTTTCGATATAACCAAGAACAAATATAAGTGTTTTTTCCTCTCCTGGTTTTAATTTCATATTTAATTGATGAGATGCTATTGGATTCCATCCGTTTGCAATAGAATTTTTTGCGTTGCCTTCAACAACTACATCTGGTTTATCCAATCCATTATATTGACCTAAAAAAGCATCTCTATCTGTGTCAAACCCATCAACTGATTGATTAACACTATAGAATGAATAATGATTTCTTCTTTCTCGATAATCAGTCTTATGATATATGGCACTATCTTTAACCTCAACACTGCCAATATTATAAGTTCTTTGATAATTTGTCATATCATCATAAGCATTCCATAAACAAAATTCTATAAAAGAGAATAGCTTAATCTCTTTTTCTTTATCCCCAACATTCTTAATTTTTACTTGATGAATCTCTGCATTATCCCCTAATGGGACCATATATAATATCTCAGACTCGATATTGTTTTTTATACTTTTTATTTTAGTGTATCCCATGCCATGTCGACACTCATATTTCTCCAATTCTTCTTTAACAGGCATCCACGTTGGCGAGTAAAATTCTTTGTCATCTTTGATGTAAAAATATCTGCCACCATTGTCTATTGGGATGTTATTGTAACGATATCTTGTAAGCCTTCTTAATTTAGCATCTTTATAAAAACAGTATCCTCCACCAGTATTAGATATAAGTCCAAAAAATTGTTCGCTCCCTAAATAGTTAATCCATGGATATGGAGTTTTTGGTGTATCTATGACATATTCCCTGTTCTTATCATCAAAATAACCAAATGTCATTCTCTTTTCTCCTTTCTGTTTTAACCTTTATCCCATTACCACAATTATTTTATGAGTAGAATTATCTCCAAAAACAGGAATGACATTGCCTTCAATTCTTTGGTCATCCACCATAATTTCCTTAATTCCTTTACTGATATGTTCAGGATTAATAACAGATATGTCATAAGTAGCATTTCTGTATTTTCTAATTGCTTTAAAGCCATCCCATTCCCTTGGAATACAAGGATTAATTCTTAACCCATTATAATCTGGTTGAATACCAAGTATATACTTTATAGCTGCTTGATACATCCAAGAAGCTGTCCCAGATAGCCAAGAATTTCTTGCTAGTCCAAATTGAGGATGCTCATCCCCTAATATATTCTGTGGATAACAATAAGGTTCACATTCATATTCATCTAGTATTGAATTTTTAGTTACTGGATTTATCTGATTATAGTATTCCAATGCACGATTTCCATTACCAATTTTTGTTTCAGCTATTATAACCCAAGGATTACTATGCAAGAATATTCCACCATTTTCTTTAGCTCCAGGCGGATAAGTAGTTATCCCACCTTTTTCTGGATGGAATTTATTAAATCCTGGATAGCTTAACTTTATACCTTTATTAGTATTAAGTATATTATTAACAGAATTTAATGCTGTTTCTGCATACTCTTCCGATGCAAAACCAGAGAATACACTCCATGATTGCGCGTTCACATAAATCTGTCCATAATCATTATCTTTTGAACCTAAAGGATTGCCGTCTGCATCAAAATACCTAATGAACCATTCTCCATCCCAACCATTACAATTTACTGATTTCTTCATATCATCATAGTATAATTGGTAAGTGTTCAGTCCAGTTTTATCTTCTAATACTTTAGATAGTTCTATCATTTCTTTAAGTGCTAAGCCATATAAATTAGCTGTAAACATTGATTCAGAACCTGTCATAAGATTCACAGTGTCATTCCAATCTGCAAAGCCTAATAGTGGCAAACCATGTTTGCCAATATTGTTTCTTGTAAATTCAATACCTCTTTTTAAGTGTTCTAATACTTCTGCTTCTTCAGTATCATTGCTAGTCTTGTCTTTCTTATAGAAAGGTATTTTTTTACTTATGAATCTTAAATTGCCAGATTCTTTTATATAAGCACATACTGCTAAAATAATCCATAAGTGATCATCACTATAATAATCTGGCCTATCATTCATTTCTCTAGAATCGCCCTCATTAGCTTCCATAGTAATTGGATTAAACTGATGCATAGCAGAACCATCAGATCTTTGAACACTTAATAGCATTTCTATAAGTTCTCTACTCTCTTCAGGTATATGGCTTATAACACCTAATACATCTTGGGAACTATCCCTTACTCCTATTCCTCTAGAACCAAATCCTAATTGATACAAAGATAAATACCTTGACCAGTTTTTGGTAATATAGCATTGTCTAGGATTATGAATATTGAGCATAGTATTCATATCTTCATTTGGTGTATTAACATGAATTGCAGACAAAAAATCATCCCAAAAAGTTAATAGCTCACCAAATGCTTTATCAACATTTTCTTCCGATCTAAATTTACTTATAAGCTCTTTTTCTTTATCTATATTTTCACATTGTCCTAGTTGTACTATTACCCTTTTTGTTTCATCTTTTTTTACTTCTCCTAAGTGATGCATTAAGGCCCCTATATTCTCTCCTCTTAATGCTTCATAATTGCTTAATTCTTCCTCAAGCAAACTTTTTGGTAACTGCCAAGTTCCATATCCATTATCACCTAAAAAGTTGTTTCTATCAGATTCAAATGATGAAATCTCAAGATTAGAAGCAAAAAAATTGATATTAGTATCTTTGTTCATAAATGCATATTGAGTTAATATTTTATACTCACTATTTTCTTCTATTAACTTAGATTGCATAGTTTGAGGAACCCAATCTGCGTTAGTAAATTGTTTTAACGCATCAAAATGTGTGTATTCCACTACAGGAATAACATCTATCTCAATACCCCTCTCATTCAAATTAGTTATCTTAATATCTCTTATAACTCGGTGATCATTATCTGGAATGAAAACAATTACTTCTGTTCTTATTCCATATATTTCAGAAATGTATTTATTATACCCTAAACCAACACGACATTGATAAAAATCATATTTATCTAATGTAGGAACATAAAATGGCGAAAAAATCCTATATCCATCATCTGTCTTTAACCTAAGATAAAGAGTCTCTCCCTTAAACTCTGAATTAGGCAGTTGAGGTATATATTTTACAATTCTATTAAGTGCTGGATCACCTTTACAAACAAGTGAACCTCCTGTTTGATCAACAAAACCACCAAATTTTAAACTTCCAATATAATTAATCCAAGTAACCGGTGTTTTAGGGTTTGTTATTATATATTCTTTATGCTCATTATCAAAATAACCATAATTCATTAAATCACCTTTAATCTGTATTTATTGTTATGATTCGTATATATAAGTATATTTATTCTTTTACTGCCCCCGCTGTTATTCCACCAATAATATATTTTGAAGCAAATGCAAATACAAACATAACAGGAACCATAGAAAGAGCAATAATAAAGTATGCTGAAGCAAAGTCATTGTTATAGTAACCTACTGCTTCCTCAACTAATAAAGGTATTGTTTTAACTTTTTTATCATCAAACACAATCAAAGGTTGAATAAAAGCATTCCACGATGTAAAGAAAGTAAATATTGACATTGTCGCAATTGATGGTTTAATCATAGGTAAAACTATTTGATTAAATATTCTAAACTCACTACTTCCATCAATTCTTGCAGATTCCAAAATTGAATCAGGAACAGTTGCGTCAATGTATAATTTAACAAAAAATACTAAGTTAGCATTAGCTGACATCGGGATTATTATTGCTAAAAAGTTATTAATCCATCCTAGTTTAAAGACTACATCATAATAACCAACCAAACTTAATTGTGGTGGAAACATCATAGAACCTATAACCACCCAAAATAATATACTGTTTCCTTTAAACTTATATTTTGAAAATCCATAAGCACATAAACCACCAAAATAAGCAGCTAAAGCTGTTGTAGAAATTGATATGATTAAGCTATTACGGAAACCTCTAGCTATATTAATTTGATCATGATTCCAAACTTTATCAAAATTATTAATTAATTGTTTACCAGGCAACCAATTAATTCCACTGGCAATGTCTTGATGAGAATGAGTCGCATTAATAATCATAAAATAAAAAGGCATAAATGTTATAATTGCTAACAATATAAGAAATACATAAAGTAATAATGATTTTATACTAAAATGTTTTGGATTTTTTATCGTTTTCATTTTCTCACCCCTTTCATTATTTATCTTTGAGATCTCTAAGAACAAATCTATACGCTATTAGTGAAAAAATCATTACCATTATAAATAATAAAACCGACATTGCTGCTCCAAAACCATATTGAGGATTACTTGAAAATGTAACATTATAGAACCTATTAACCATAGTTAACGCTTTAAAGTTTGGAGATCCTTTCCTACCTGTTAAAATAAATGGAATATCAAACATTGTTAATCCTCCAATTACTGAAGTAACAACTTGATAAGCCATTATAGGTTTAAGGCTTGGTAATGTTATAAATCTAAAACTCTGCCATTTGTTGGCTCCATCAACCCGAGCTGCTTCATAGAGTTCTGACGGAATGGCTTTGATTCCTGCCATAAAAATAATCATGGTATATCCAAACCACATCCAAAACAAAATAAATGAAATTGCTATCCTTGTAGCAGCTACATTTTGAAGCCAGTTAATATGTTTTTCAATAACTCCAATACTAATTAAAAATTCATTTAATGCACCTGTTTTCCAATCTAATAAATAAACAAATAATGCTGCAATAGATGCCATCGTAATTAAGTTAGGAACAAAATATGCCCATCTAAAAAAAGCTTTTCCTTTAATATTAGAATCTGTTAACATTGCAGCTAAACCTAATCCGAATATCATCTGAGGTATAATACATCCCAACCAAAGAATCCAAGTATTACCAATACTTTGTATAAAATACTTTTCTTTAAATACTCTTATATAATTATCTAAACCAATCCACTTAGGTGGAGTTAAGGCACCTTGCCATTCAGTAAAACTAATATATATAGAATATATTATTGGATAAATTATAAATGTTACAAGTATAATGAAAAAAGGCAAAATAAAAAGATACCCTAATCGATCTCTTTTAATAGTTTTCATTCTTGTTTTCACCTCCAATTATGTTAATTGCCTTATTAGCCTTAACGGCTAATAAGGCAAAATATCTTACCAATATATTATATTAATTCTTCTTAGTCAAATTCTAATTCTGCTCCAAAATCTGCTTCCATAATATCCTCAAATGCGCCTATAGTTTCGCTTACTGAATCATAATTACCAGAAAGGTAAGAATTCATTGCATCTAAGAAGTTTTCTTTAGCTGAATCATCATATGATGTAAATAAGTCACCATTAATTTCTTCTACAGATTCACCATAAACTTTATAAATGTTCTGATCAACAACTGGATTTATAAAATCATCGTCTGCCATCTTTTCTTCAATAATACTAAGTTTACTTACAAAGTCACTTTCAGCAAGTTCATTTAAATAATCTTCATTAGCAGTTATAAATCTAAGGAATTCCCAAGCAAGTTCTTTGTTTTCACTTTGCTCAGTTACGCCAAACCATGTTCCACCTTCGAACCAATTAATTGGATTAACAAGTCCCCAACGTCCACCTGTACCTTCAGTCTCCATAACTTTTACATCATCAGATTCGTTAGTATCAATAATCCAGCTAACTCCCCAAGTTGGTACTGCGTATGCAAAATGGATATCATCTCGAATAGAGTTTGTCCAAGGACTTTCCCATTGAGTGAGTCCACCATCGTGTTCTCCATCTCTTAACTCTTTAGCGATTTCTAAGAATTCAACCATTTTTGGATCAATTGTGAATTTACCATCTTCTACCCAAGCTTGGTCACGTGAACCAGAGTAGATTTTAAATAATTCTTCTACACTAGCCCATAAATAAGCTTCTCCATCACTAGCTTCTTTTAATTCTTCAGCAGTATCTATCATATTTTCAGGTGATAATTTTTCATAGATAACTTCTGGATCATCAGTTCCAAAATATTCTTCAGCCATTGGTCTCTTATAAGCTATCGCACCTGCAGCAGCTTGATGTGATAAAGCTCTTAATACGCCATCATCATCAGTACCGATTTCAACAACGTAAGGAACCATATCGTCAGCTACAGCGTCAGCACCATCAAATTGTTCTAAATCAGTGTAAAGACCTTCCATATTTACAAAACGTTTTGCAGAAGCACTTTCTGCTGCAACAACATCTGGTAATGAATTATTTCTTAAAGCATTTTGCACTTTAGTTGGATAAGCCAAGTTATCGTCTGATGTAATACTTGCTTCAACTTTTACATTAGGATAAACATCCATAAATGCTTCTGCTATCACTGGACCTTCATCAGTGTTAAAGTGCCAGAAAGTAATTTCTCCTTCCCAGTCTTCTGGATCTTTAGCCTCTTCTTGAGTCCCAGTCCCAGCTTCTGTTTCAGATTCAGTTTCAGTTTTAGTTTCAGTTTCAGTATCATCTCCACTTGGTCCACAAGCTGCGATTGATAATACTAATGTTAAACACATTACTAGAGCTAATAATTTTTTAGCCATAAAAATACATCCTCCTCTTTTATAAAAAGATTAATTTTTATATAATCTATACAAAACACAAATGCTTTGCATAGTTATATACATTGTAATAGTATTACTTCTGCTTCATACAAGAATCTCTAATTATCATCTTTACAGGTACATTATAAGTCGTACAAGAGTCTAGCCTGTTTTTATTTTCAATTGCTTGAAACAGATTCTTAGAAGCTAAATGTGCCATTTCAAAAAATGGTACTTTCACTGTTGTAAGTGATGGTTGAAGATATCTTGCAATTTCTATATTATCAAAGCCAATTATTGAGATATCTTCTGGTATTCTAATACCCAATTCTTTAAAAGCTTTATAAACACCTATTGTCATCCCATCATTTGCAACAAAAATAGCTGTTGGCTTTTTTGACTTTGCAATCTCTTTAGCAATTATATATCCACTTTCTCCAGTATAATCTCCTAAAAAAATCAAGTCTTCATCTATTTCTATACCAGAATCTATTATTGCTTGTTTATATCCTTTTAATTTTAAAGAAGCTGTTAAATGTTTCATATCTCCACATATATGAGCTATTTTTTTATGTCCTAAATCTATGAGATATTTTGTTGATTTATATGCTCCCCAAAAACTATCACTATTTACTATAATACATTCGCTAAAACTTTTTAATCCAGTCTCTTGTTCAATAATAGCTACTTTAAATCCATTATTAATAATTTCTTTTATATGTATTTCATTATTATTATTGCCAATAAAAATTCCACCTGATATTGTTTTATTGTAAAATAATGTTTTTGCATTTTTAAAATCTTGTTTATTATTAATTATACTAATCAATATTTTATAATGCCTTTTGTTAGCTTCATCAATTACTGCATTGGTAAAAGGAGAAAAATAAGTACTTGTTGTCATTTTGTTATAATCTTTTTCATCTTTTGTATCTATTATAAAAAGTCCTATTATTATGCTTTTTTTACCTGCAAGCATTTGAGCCGAAGCATGAGGTACATAATTAAATTTTTTGATAACTTCCAAGACTTTTTCCCGAGTTTCTTCTGTAACATTACCATAATTATTAATCACTCGAGAAACTGTACTTCTCGAAACTCCTGCTATTTTGGCTATGTCAGAAGCATTAATGCTCTTAGCCATTTCATCACCTCGACCTTTGAACGCGTGTTTACAATAATTATATTACACGATTTATACAAAAAATGCAAGAGGTTTTTGTATTTTTTATTTATTTTTTATACTCTACAAAAATTATATTACCAAATACAACCAATTATTACAATACTTTTTTTACACTTTTTTATTTTTTCTTGTATAGTGTAGACAATTACTTGTAAATATCAACCAATATTTTATTTCCTTTAAATTAAAAATATTTTATTGAACTTTGACTGTAAATTTCAACAAAAAAAACACCGACCGTTACTGTCAGTGTTATTTATCTTCTAAAATGAGCAAATCGATAAGCCGAGTTCTGTCGTGAATGGTCATCTATCTCGACCTACTGTTACCAGTAAGCTCTAGCAACCAACCCGAGAGTATGACGGGTCACCATAATTCTCTCTATCCGGTTTTGCTCCGAGTGGGGTTTGCATTTGCCCCCTTTGTCACCAAAGGGGCGGTGAGCTCTTACCTCACCTTTCCACCCTTTCCCAGCATAATACTACTTCTGTGCTAGGTGGTATATTTCTGTTGCACTTTCCTTGGAGTCACCTCCACTGGACGTTATCCAGCACTCTGCCCTATGGAGCTCGGACTTTCCTCATGTACAGCCTTTCGACTATAGTACACGCGACCACTTAATTTACTCATTTTTTATTTAATAATATTTATATTCCTTAATGGATTTATTATAATAACATCAATCAAGACATAAGTCAAAGTCAAATATTGTAAATTATATTAAATCTATTTACCTAAAACAACTCCCTCCGATAAACTCCCTAATTATAGAATTTCTAGGCACTTCTTCACTACTAACACCTAAAAAATAATCTAGAAATTTAATAAGACGTTTTGCTTCTAAGAATTCCACACTATCCTTTGGAATACCAAAAAGCAAAGGTTCAGCATATTGTTTCAAAATTGCTAATTCATATAATAGTGCTGAATTAAACATAACATCTGCGTCTTCTTGATACGGAAATATATTTTTCTCTTCTCCTCTCCTTACAGAATACCACATAGCTATAGTGTTTTGAGCTTTTGAACCTCTATATCTATAATCTCTGATCATTCTTCTAATTAATCTTCCGTCAGTAGTAGCTATACGGTTATGTTCATCAATATTTAATTGAGTTAACGCACTAATATAGATTTTAAATTTACTTTCTTTTGGTAATGAATGAGTTAATTTATCATTTAGACCATGTATACCTTCTATAACTAGGATATCATTTTTCCCTAATTCTATAAACTCCCCTTTGTATTCTCGCCTACCTTTTTTAAAATTAAATGTAGGCAATTGTACTTTGTCACCTTTTAATAATCTTACCATATCTTCATTAAATTGTTCGATATCAATAGCGTGAAGACTTTCAAAATCGTAATTTCCTTCTTCATCAAGGGGCGTTAATTCACGATTCACAAAATAGTCATCCACAGATACAGGATATGGCGTTACACCATGCACCTTTAATTGTACAGATAAACGATGAGAAAATGTTGTTTTTCCTGAAGAAGATGGACCTGCAATAAGAACAATTTTCTTATCTTTACTAATTATTTCATCAGCAATTTCAGCTATCCTTTTTTCTTGTAAAGCTTCTGATACCATAATTAATTCACTTATTCTTCCCTCAGAAATAAAATCGTTTAAGGCTCCTACAGTGTTGACCCCTAACAGCTTACCCCAATTAGTTGATTGTTTTAGCACGGAATAAAGCTTATTTTGTGGTTTAAAATCAGCTACTTTAGTTGGTTCCTCAATTGTAGGAAACTGTATAACAAATCCATTATCATATAAAAATAAATCAAAATATTTTATAAATCCTGTACTAGGCACCATATATCCATAAAAATAGTTCTCTATATCTTCTAACTTATATAGATTTACATTGGATACTCTTCTATAATTAAACAATTTAACTTTATCAATCATTTCGTTTTCATTAAATATATTAACAGCTTCATCAAGATTTACCGTTCTTTTTTGAAATGGTATATCTTTATTTATAATATCCAACATTCTTTCTTTTACTTGTTTCAAAATATCTTCAGTTAAATTATTTTCACCTTCAATTTCACAAAAATATCCTTTGCTTAGCGAGTAATGGATTATAACATTTTTTTCTCTACCAAGAACGTCAAAAAAAGCCTTGATTAGTATAAATAAGGCGCTTCTTTTATAAGTTCTTAAACCATCCTGAGTAGATGTTTTTATAAACTGTATAATACAATCTTTATCAATTGTTTTGAATAACTCAGTTAATTTATGATCAACTATAGCTAATACAATTAATCCTTTTTGCTTTTCCTGAAATTTCCTACTTAGCTCTAATAAAGTGATGCCTTTCTTTATTTCTTTTTTTTCTCCATCAATCAAAACTTGAACAAATTCATTATTCATAGAACCCCTCCATTTTTATATTCATATTGTTTTAAAAGGTCTTTGTTCTGTTGCTCTTATTAATGTAATCTTATTACCAAACTTCCTATTTAACAAATCTATTATATAATCTACTATTATATGTTCAGTTGCAAAATGACCAACATCAATAAGGGGTAACCCTTCTTGCAAAGCATCAATAGACGTATGATAATCAATATCTCCAGTTACCATAATATCTACTTTTTTCATTATAGCATTTTTTATAGAGGAAATCCCTTTCCCTGGACTAACTGCAACATTTTTAATTATTTTATCTAAGTCTCCGTATACTCGTATACTATTAACTCTAAGGTTTTCTTTTACAATTTTGGCAAACTCTCTTATTGTCATATTTTCTTCCAAAGAGCCAATTCTACCAATGCCAATAACATCACCTTTTTGTTGAAGTAAATATATATCATAAGCAACTTCTTCATAAGGATGTGCTGAAAACATTGCATTTAATACACTATTCAAATCTTTTTCCTTAATTATTGTTTCAATACGAATTTCTTTAACTTCTGTTAATTTTTCTTTTTCTCCTATAAAAGGGGTTGCTTCTTTAAGTGGTTTAAATGTTCCTTCACCTATAAGATTATAAGTACAATGTGAGTAATTACCTAAATGACCTGCTCCTTTCTCGCAGATTACTGTTCTTACTTGTTCAGCATGTGTAATAGGAACAAAAACAACTAATTTATATAATTTTTCTCTTCTAGAAGAATCTAAAAAATCTATTTCTCTCAATTCAAGTTTTTTTGCTAATTCATCACTTAAGCTGCCAACTGCATCAAAATTTGTGTGTGCCGAAAATAAGGATATATTATTTTTAATAAGTTTAATAATTTTTCTTCCTAAAAAATCAGCGCTGGTAACTCGTTTTATCCCTTTAAAAATCATAGGATGATGAGTAATAATAATATCTACATTTTGTTTGATTGCTTCATCTACAACTTCTTCTGTTGCATCTAATGCCACCATTATTCTATTTATATCTTGCTTACTATCGCCAATTATCAGCCCAACATTATCCCATTCATATGCATATTTAGATGGAGAAACTTTTTCCATATAATTAATAATATCTTGAGTCCTTATAGACAAGTTAATACCTCCTCTATCCTATTAATCTCATCGGTTAACTCTTTTTTTCTTTTTAAGGAGTTATTAGTTTTCTCTTTTTTTAACTTATGTAGAATTTGATTTTTTTTATTTAACTCCTTTTCTAAAAATAACTTTAATATATTATCTTTTTTCGAGATTAAACATTTCCCATAATAATAGTCACTTATACTATTATATCTTTCTAGTCCTTTATCTGCAACTATAACAAAGTAAAATTTTCCATCTTCATAAATCAGCTTCTCATCAGTTATAGCAAATCCTAAATCATGCAGATTATATCTCACTTTATGAATCTCCGATTGTGGCTGTAGTATTAATCTAGGAGTAGTATTAATTATTTCACTTGATTTATTAATAATTTTATTTATTAATAGCCCTCCCATGCCAGATATAATAATTGTATCAACTTCGTAAGGTTTTAACTGCTCAAGCCCATTGGATAATCTTGTTTCTATTAAATTATCTAATTTATGTTTTTGAATATTTTTTTTCGCTCTATTAAGTGGCCCCTTGTTTATATCCATAGCAATTATTTTTTTTGCCTTCTTATATTTTGCTAAATAGATTGGAATATAAGCGTGATCTGTTCCGATATCAGCGACCTTTATCTTTTCTTCAACATATTCTGCTACTGCTAATAATCTTTTTGATAATTCCATTTTATCACTTCTTTCTACTTACTTAGAAAATCTAATTTGTTTGAAACGATATGAAGTATAAAAATGAAGGTACTATATAGAAAAAAAGAAGTTGATTTTACTCAACTTCACCCAACAAAGGCTATTCTAAATAATCTTTAAGTTTTCTACTTCTACTTGGATGTCTTAATTTCCTCAGCGCTTTGGCTTCAATCTGCCTAATTCTTTCTCTAGTAACATTAAATTCCTTACCTACTTCTTCAAGAGTTCTTGCTCTCCCATCATCCAAACCAAATCTTAGTCGCAATACTTTCTGCTCTCTATCAGTTAAAGTGTCTAAAACTCCTACCAATTGTTCTTTTAATAATGTAAATGCAGCTGCATCTGCTGGTATAGGAACATTTTCATCTTGTATAAAATCTCCAAGATGACTATCTTCTTCTTCTCCAATAGGTGTTTCTAAAGAAACCGGTTCTTGAGAAATTTTTAATATTTCTCTTACTTTATCTACTTGCATATCTAGTTCTTCTGCTATTTCTTCTGGTGCTGGCTCTCTACCAAGTTCTTGTAATAATTGTCTTTGAACCCTAATTAATTTATTAATTGTTTCTACCATATGAACTGGTATTCTAATAGTACGAGCTTGGTCTGCAATAGCTCTTGTAATAGCTTGTCTAATCCACCAAGTTGCATAGGTACTAAATTTATATCCTTTTCTATAATCAAATTTCTCCACAGCTTTAATTAATCCAAGATTACCTTCTTGAATCAAATCAAGAAAAAGCATGCCTCTACCTACATAGCGTTTTGCAATACTAACAACAAGTCTTAGATTAGCTTCTGCCAATCGTCTTTTAGCTATTTGGTCACCATTTTCCATTTTTTGTGCTAAATCAATTTCTTCTTCAGCTGTAAGTAATGGCACTTTCCCAATTTCTTTTAAATACATACGAACAGGATCATCAATATTTACCCCTTCAGGCAAAGATAAGTCCAATTCTTCTTCTTCATCGCCTTCATCTTCTATCATTCCAAGAACATCTACATTATTTGCTTCTAGGTACTCATATATTTTTTCTATTTGTTCTGGTTCTAACTCGAATTCTTTGAAGTAGTCCATTATTTCCTTATATTCTAATACATTTTTCTTCTTTTTGGCGATTACAAGAAGGTCTTTAAGTTTTTCATTAAACTTTAAGATATTCTCTTCATTAGCCTTCATTATTTCTCCATCCTTCCATTGTCTTTTATATTCTAACCATCATAAAGAGAAATATGCAGTTTTTGAAGTTGACTTTGTTCTACTATAATCCTTTGAAGCTCTTCAACATCTTTTGCATTTCTGCTTGCATAATCTAAACTAAATCGTTTCATTTTATTAACTAGTTCATTTATTAACTTTTCAGTCTCGTATATGTTCTCATGACTTATACTCATATTAAAAATATAAGATGCTTGTTTTTGTTCTTCAATAGTCGCAAATTGATTAATAATTCTAGCAGGTTTAATGTCTTGATTGTTTTCATAATCATTATATATTAAGTTAGCAAGTTTATTATAAACTGGTTCTTTAAAATCATTAGGCTTAATATAATCTTTTACCTTTTTATAAATATTAGGTTTATTAACCAAATAACAAAGCATAATTTTTTGAACCTGATCAATACCATCTTCTTTTTTTTCATACTTTATTATTTTTCTAGTATTACTTTCTTCTATCAAACCAACTCTTGAACCTAAATGATTTACTAAATTAATAAGGTGTTCCTTATTTATCTCATACTGCTTTGAAACAGCTTCGATATAATTATCTCTTTCAATTTCACTTTTAAATTCTAATATTTTTTCTGCTATTTTATCGATGAATTTGGTCTTTTCGTCAGGATCAGTTAAATTATACCCTTTTTCTATAATTTCTAACTCAAAAAAGAAACTATTTTGAGCTGATTGTATGCGTTTTTCAAATTCATCTGCCCCCATATTTTTAATAAATTCATCTGGATCTTTATAAGGTATAACTTTAACAATTTTTACTGAAAGTCCAACTTTTTTTAATATAGGAATAGCTCTTTGTGCTGCTTTTAATCCTGCATCATCACTATCATAAGATATTAACACTTCATCAGTATACCTTTTTAACAATCTAGCTTGACCATTAGTTAATGCGGTGCCAAGAGAAGCAACTGCTTCAGTAAATCCTGCTTGATGCAAAGAAATCACATCCATGTACCCTTCTACCATAAGGATATAGCCTTTTCTAGCAGTTCTAGCAATATTTAATCCATATAAATTCTTGCTTTTATCAAATAATTTTGTTTCTGGTGAGTTTAAATATTTAGGCATTCCCTCACCTAATACTCGTCCTCCGAAACCTATAACTCTATTATGCACATCAAAGATAGGAAACATTAATCTGTTCCAAAAACGATCGTAATAACCTTCTTTTTTATCCTTCAATATTACACCTGCTTCTAAAAGAAGTTCTTCTTTAAATCCTTTTTGGATAAGGTATCTATACAAGTCATCCCTATAGTAATTAGAATAGCCTAAACCAAATTTTATGATCGTCTTTTGATTAATATCACGTTTATTTAAATACTCTAATGCTTTCTTACCCTTTACTGATTTAAGTTGAAAATAAAAATATCTAGCGGTTTCTCTATTTATATCCCTTAGTTGTTGTTGTTCATTTAATTGTCTCTTTGTCTCTTCTGTAACTTCTGGTGAAGGCAATGTTATATTTACTCTTTCGGCAAGAAATTTTATTGCTTCAACAAAATTATAATTTTCATACTCCATAACGAAAGTATATACATTCCCCCCAGCCCCACATCCAAAGCAATAATACATCTGCTTATCTGGGCTTACAGCAAATGAAGGTGTTTTCTCATTATGAAAAGGACATAAGCCAAAATAAGAATTTCCCTTTTTCTTAAGAGTTACATAATCAGAAACAATATCTACAATATCATTATGTATACGTACTTCTTCAACCAAATCTTCTGAGTAATACATATTAGACTCCTTCTAAAGAATTCCCTTTTATTATTTCGACATTATTGTTTAATTTCCTTTATTATAAATTAAATTTGTTATGTATCGATTAAAATCCTCTCATTAAAAGGTTGATTAATAAATATCCCAAGATGATGGAATAAATATTTCTGCAAATTTTTTAATCGCATACCTATCCGTCATACCAGCAATATAATCACATACTACCCTTTCAAGAGACTCAATATTATTCTCTATTTTAACTTGAAATTCTTTTGGTAAATCCTTATAATATTTAATAAAATATGCATATAATTCTTTTATCATATTTTTTGCTTTTTTTTCGTGAGTCTTAGCTCTTGAACCAATGTAAACATTTTCAAACATATACTTTCTAAGCCCTTTCATAGCTTGTTCATAATCTGAACTCATAACAATATCTTTTTCCTCTAGGCTATTTTGAACAATATTATGAATTATATTATCTATCCGTTCCCTTGATGTTTGACCCAGAATATTTGTGAATACCTTCGGCAGTTCTTCATTATTTAATATCTTTCCTCTTATAGCGTCATCAATATCATGGTTTATATATGCTATCTTATCAGATAAACGCACTACTTTACCTTCTAACGTACTTGGCATGCCAGCAGTTGGATGGTTTAATACTCCATCTCTAACTTCCCAAGTCAAATTTAGACCTCTTCCCTTATTCTCTAATTTTTCTATCACTCTTATACTTTGTTCATAATGTTTAAATCCTAAAGAACATATTTCATCTAATGCTTGCTCTCCAGCGTGTCCAAAAGGGGTATGCCCTAAATCATGAGCCAAAGCAATAGCTTCCGTTAAATCTTCATTAAGCCTTAAAGCTCTTGCTATCGTTCTGGCTATTTGAGCAACTTCTAAAGTATGAGTAAGCCTCGTTCTATAATGATCACCTTCAGGTGATATAAAGACTTGAGTTTTATGCTTTAATCTTCTAAATGATTTTGAATGAATTATACGATCTCTATCTCTTTGAAAACTAGTTCGTATATCACAATTCATTTCATTTTCAATTCTTCCCTTTGAATCTTTACTTAATGTTGCATATGAACTTAGTATATCTTTTTCTAACTTTTCCCTTTGTTCTCTAAGAATCATATTATTCCCCCTAAGATTATAATTTACCCCTAATAATTATATACGACATTAAATTATAAATTCCTCTTTTTTAATAATTATTCAGTTTTATTTCATATACTATGCAAGGTGAAGCAATTAAGCTTCACCTTTTCTTTGATGCATCTGCACATTTTTTATTCAAAGGACATTCACTACAAGAACTACAATAATTCCCTTCCTTAGTCTTTTTTATCTGCAATCTTATAAATAAAATATACTACAATAACTGTAATAATAACACTTTTTACTATATAAGTCATATTACCATACCTTTCAATTAAAAAGGAATATTAATACAAAATATTTATAACTAATACTTACTATATAAATAAACTACCTATTTGATAAACAATTACTGAAACTAACCATGCTATTAAACATTGATAAATAACAGAAAAAATTGTCCATTTCCATGAATTCGTTTCTTTCTTAAAAGTCCCAATAGTTGCTACACAGGGTGTATATAATAATGAAAAAACCATAAAGCTATAGGCACTTAATGCTGTAAAGCCTGATTTTTTTAATATAGTTGCAAAATTATTTAAATCACTTTCACCTAACGCCTCTCCTAATCCATAAATAACAGCCATACTACTCACAACAATTTCTTTGCCTGCAATGCCTGCTATTAATGATAATGAAGCTTGCCATTCACCAAAACCTGCAAGGGAAAAGAATGGCGAAATAAATTGACCAATACTAGCTCCAAAACTTTCTGTCATCTCTACTCTACCATCAAAACCAAAATTTAAAATAAACCAAATAATAATTGATGCCATAAAGATAATAGTACCTGCCCTTACTATATATCCTTTTATTTTTTCAATAACATAAAACCCTGTTGTCTTTAATTCTGGCATCTTATATGAAGGTAGTTCTAGTATTAAAGGTGTAATTTCGTTCTTCTTTAAAGTTTTTCTAAAAAACATCGCAACTAAAATAGCAACAATTATACCTAGAATATATAATGAATACGTTATAATCATTTCATTGCCCGGGAAAAATATCTTAGAAAACAAAACATATATAGGTAACCTTGCCGCACAAGACATAAAAGGTGCAATAAGCATAGTAACTAATCGGTCTTTTTCATCTTCTAAAGTTCTTGCAGACATAATCGCAGGAACACTACATCCAAAACCAATTATCATTGGAATAAAAGCTTTTCCACTCAACCCAATCTTTTTCATTAATCTATCCATTAAATAAGCAACTCTTGACATATATCCACTATCTTCTAATAAAGCCATAGCCAGAAATAAAAACGCAATATTGGGTAAAAATACTAATATTCCACCGACTCCACCTATTATTCCATCTACAATCAATGATATCAACCATTCAGATACCTTTAAACCAACTAAGACTTCATAAGTCCATTCAGATATAAAACTCATAGCAACTTCAAAATATTCAACTAAAATATTACCTACATTAAATGTTAGAAAAAACACAAAACCCATTATAAATAAAAAAATTGGAATCCCGAAATATTTATGAGTTAATATATTATCAACTTTATCAGTAATAGTAAATTGATCTTTTTTTGTCTCTAAAGCTCTATCTAATAGTTCTTTTATAAATCTATATTTCTGTTGAATTATATCTTCTTCGTAACTTTTCTTTGGTTCAACAGATAAGGATAAAGGGAATTTCTCTAATATCTCTTTATCCTTTTCTAACCTTTTTATTGCAATCCATCTTGAATCTAATTCATTACTATAATTTTTAATATACAAGTCTTTTATCACACTAACATTCTCTTCTATTTCTGAACTATATGGGATTTTTATTGGCTTATATTTTTTTATTTCATTATATACTTCTAAACTTTTATTCAAAACTTGTTTAAGTCCTACTTTTTTAGTAGCAATAACTGGTAGAATTGGAATACCTAACGTTTTCTCTAAAACTTCAACATTTATTTTGATATTATTTTTTTCTACTACATCCATCATATTCATAATAAGTACAACAGGCTTTCCTGTCTCTATTAACTGTAACGTCAAAAAAAGTTGACGTTCTAAATTGGAAGCATCAACTATATTATAAATCATATCAACCTCTTCATTTAGAATATAGTTTCTTGACAATTTTTCTTCTAATGAATATGGTGTTAAACTATAAATACCTGGCAAATCAACAAGTTTATATGTATTATCGTCATAATTAACTATTCCTTCTTTTTTCTCAACAGTTACACCTGGCCAGTTGCCGACTTTATGTTTTGCACCAGTATATGCATTAAATAATGTAGTCTTACCACAATTAGGATTGCCTACAAATGCAACATGTATTGGTTTTGATTTATTCATGCTATTTCCTCCTGGACTGATGTCTTATCTTCTGTAAAATTCAAGCCTAGCTTTTTTACTTTTATCTTATTAGTAATCTCATTATCTAATGCAAATCTTGATCCTCTAACTTGTATAACCATTGAACCTTTTAATTTATTTGAAATAATTTTTACTTTTGTATTTTTAACTAAACCTAATGATTGTAATCGATTTTTTATAGCAGAAGATAGATTTATTCCAGAGATCATATACTCCTTATTCAATATTCCATCCTTTAATGTCAAAATAATTCCTCCTTTATAATTGTATGGATTTGACAATCATTCTCATTTATAGTTATATTATACCTTTATTGATAATGAATGTCAACTTGACAATATCTTTTTTGTTATTAACTTGTGATAATGTCACCTTAAGATTAATTTTAGAAAATGTCACTTT
>JBKGYG010000028.1:0-22011 GCA_046546235.1 Eubacteriales bacterium
AATACTTTGATAAACTAACCAATATAGTATTATCCCCAAATGAATTTAAATCCAAAATTCCTCCATTCAGAAGCATCTGTATAATTATTATAAAATTAAGCAATATCATAGACTTATTCTTACTTGTAAAAGCCCACAACAAGCCAACTAGCCCCGTTCCCATAAAACTTATTGCTACTTGAATTATTAACAAATGAGACATATCACCGTTAAATGATACACCAGCAAAACGTAATACTAATACATATAATGTGCTAAAAACAAAAATCCCAATAAATGTACAAAGTAAACTCAAATTATAATACTCAGTTCTTGTAATTGGTGTAGCGTTTATTCTATTAAATAATCCTATTTCTTTCTCCATAAAGTTTCCTGCTAAAAACACCATAACAAGTAAAATAAAAGAGAAACTATACATTGAAATAGATAGATTCTCATAGTTATTAAATATCTTTTTAATTTCTACTTCATTGTATTGAAAAAGTTCTATTTGGTTTATGTTATTTAATTGACTGTTTATATTTATAAGTCTATTATTTTTTTGGTTTTGAGAGAGTTTTTTATTCTCAAGTTTATTTGTTATGTTAACCCCCTTATTAATAGCTTTATGATAAGATTCAATAATATTTATCAATATATCTGCATTACTGCTTGACCCTCTATCTTCTAAACGCAAAGATAAGTCTATTTCTTCTTGCTTTTTTACGGCATTCTCATACCCTTCTGGAATAATCAATTGATAATTATAATCATTGTCTAATACTTTAATTGTAAACTCTTCACGCTCCTCAGCTAAAAAACTTACAAGTTGTTCTGATAATTCTGTTTGGTCTTTATCTTCTATCGCTATTTCAATTGTAGGTAAAGTAGTCTTTACTGTTGAATCATTAATAAAATAACCTATTATAAAGACTAATCCTATTGGCAAAAGACTTAGAGACAAAAAAAGCTGCGGGAAATTTCTTACTATTCCTCTTATAGTTAACCTTATATATGCTAAAATTTTCATATTATCACCTACTCTCTAAGACTTTTTCCTGTTAAAGTTAAAAATACTTCTTCTAAGGAAGTCTCTTCAAAATTAATAGTTTTAATTTTGACTGATTCTTTTTCTATCTCTTTTAGTAGCTTTTCTATATGAAACATTTCTTGTTCAATATTTAAAACAAGTTGCTCTCCTTCTTCTACACAAGCATTTATTCCTTCTATCTGCGCTATTCTTTTTATTAATTTTTCAGTTGCTCCAAATAAAGTTAACTTGATTATATTATTTTCTCCTGCTAACCTTTTAATCATGTGCTTTTCTCCACTAGCAATTTCTCTCCCTAAATCGATTATAAATAAGCTATTACATAGTTGTTCGACCTCTTCCATATAATGTGAAGTATATAATATTGTAGTCCCTTTTTCTTTATTAATATTTTTAACGAATTCAAAAATGTGATTTCTCGATTGAGGGTCTATCCCAACTGTTGGTTCATCCATAATTAAAACCTTTGGATCGTGTAAAAGTGCCACAGCCAAATTAAGTCTTCTTTTCATTCCTCCAGAATATTTATCAACTTTTTCTTTTTCTTTGTCACTCAACCCTGTAAGTTCAAGAACTTCTCTAATTCTCTTTTTGAGCATCGAACCTTTCATCTTATATAATGCTCCAAAAAACTCTAAGTTTTCATAAGCCGAAATGCTTTCCATTAATGCTATTTCTTGAGGTACTAAACCTATCATTTTTTTAACTTCAAGAGGTTTCTCTTTGATAGAATTATCACCTATCAATATATCTCCGCCTTGAGAATCTAAAGTGCCAGTCATTATATTTATTAAAGTAGATTTTCCAGCCCCATTAGGTCCAATCAATCCATAAATATCTCCTTTATTTACTTCAAAAGAAATATTATCAAGTACAAGTTTTTTACCAAAACGTTTAGTTACATTTTGCACTTTTATCATCTATTACCACTCCTTACTTGTTAATTAACTCTTAATTAAATAATACAGTTTAATATATTATTTTTCTACTGTCTAGAGTAATGTACTAGAGTGACTTAAGTCATTTTAAGTATGTAGTTATTAAAATTATGAAATAATTCCACTCTTAAATGCAAATATTGCTATCTGAGTTCTATCTCTTAATTCTAATTTATCTAATATAATACTAACATTATTTTTTATAGTTCCTTCTGATAGAAAAAGCCTTTCACCAATCTCTTTATTAGTAAGTCCTTCTGCAATTGCTTTAATAATTAGTAATTCCTTTTCAGATAATTGATAACTAGTTATATCTGCTTTTTTTTCTTCATTTTTAACCTTACTTTCTTCAACAATCTTACTTGCAACTTCTGGATGCACAACAACATTGCCCTTATATGCTGTCTTTATTCCTTCTACAATAAGATCATACGAACAATCTTTTAACAAGTAACCAGAAGCTCCTTGTTTTAATGCTTCATAAATATATTCCGTATCATTAAAAGTTGTTAATACAAGAATTTTTATCTGTGGATAAATAGCCTTTATCTTTTTTGTTGCTTCTACTCCATTTAACACAGGCATTCTTATATCCATTAATATTACATCTACTTCTTTTCTTTCACAAGATTCATAAGCTTCTAACCCATTATGGCACATATCTACAATTTCTATTTCAGAATATGTATCAAGGATAATCTTTAACCCATCTCTTATTAATTTCTCATCATCTACTAAAATAACCTTTATCTTCTTATTACTCATCAATAATTCCTCCTTTACTTATAGCAAGTTTCAATAAAAACCCTTCATTTGGACTAGTATTATACTCTACTGTCCCTCCCAATTCTTTTACCCTTTCTTTAATGCCTGTAAGCCCAACACCCATTTCAATATCTTTTGCTCCCAAGCCATTATCTTTCAAAACAACTACTATTTGTTTTTCTGTATAGTTTATAAAAATATTTACAACACTTGCTTTACCATGTCTTCCCGCATTGGATAAAAATTCTTGAATAGCTCTATATAAAACTGTCATCTTTTCAGAAGATAACTTCCAAGTTTCTTTAGATACCGTTAACCTAACTTTTATTCCTGAAAGTTTTTCGAAGGTTTTAATAAGCTCCTTAATTGTAAGAATGCTTTCATAGTTTTCATAGTCTATTGGTTTTAGTTGTTTTACTGCATTTCTAACCTCTTCCAAACTTTTTTTAGCAAATTCTCTTAAATACTCTGCCATTCTTTGAATCTCATTATTTCCCTTTTGTTTTGCTATTTTTTCTATCGCACCTAATTGAATTATTATTGTTGATAATCCATGACCTACACTATCATGTATATCTCTAGATATTCTATTTCTTTCTTTTAATATAGCAAGTTTTTCTATTGAGCTAGTATATTCTTCAAGCTCAATATTAGCTCTCTTTAATTTGTCTTCTGATATTCTAAGCTGTTGGTAAAGTTTTTGTGCTTCAATTATATCTTCGTTTTGTATCCGAATATATTCAAACAAAACTACAATAATAGTTAAAGCTATCCCTGAAATAAGATGCATATCCACCAGAAAATCATGAACCCAACTTGATAATATAAAAACTATAACGAATAAAGTATACATAATATAATTAATTGGTTTCTTTAAAAGATAAACAACATCCAGACAAATAGGTAAATAGCAAAGGAAACTAATTCCCAGATAAATACTATAACAATAAGACAATATAATTAAATCCAACAACAAAGATATAATTATAAAAACTTTATTATGTGAAAAATAAAATATTCTTAATTGTCCATTAATTATAAAACATAATAATATAATCACTACTAAAAAATCTATGTTGATATCTCTGTTTATAACTAAATGTATAACTAACAAAAACATAGAAAGATACCGAAGTTTTATAAACAACTTATTATAATTCAACTAAATTCACCCTCCTTAACACAGAATTAATATCTTTATTTTACCATAATTAACTAATTAAAGTTGTACAATTGGTACATGTTTTAAGTACCAATCATCTGAAATATTTTCTTAGCAAATAAAAAAGCTTGTTGATTTTTTCAACAAGCTTCAGACTGTAGACAAATTCAAATTATTATAAATACATAGTAGAGGAATATAATACAAATAAGTGATGTTTTAAATATTTGAACTTTATCAGGCTTCATTTGGATATCTAAATCCCCATTCTTTTCTTATTCCATCCATGATTCTCATAATTTTTATTGACTCCGACAACGGCATAATCTCACTTTCTAATTTACCTTTATTAATACAGTCCATCACCTCAATTGCCTCATACTCATATCCATTAGTTTTGTGAGGTATTTCTAGCTTTTTTTGGTCTCCTTTATAATTTTTTTCAAAAAAAGCAGTTGTTGCTCTATAAAAATGAGGAATTCTTATTAATCCTTCCGTACCAATAATGACGCCTTCTTCAGCATACACCTTAAAAGAAGCACTTAACCTTGCAACTTTTCCATTTGCATATTCAAATATAAAGTTCTCTTCTTCATCCACACCTGTATTAGACATATTAACAGTACTGAGAATATTATTTGGCTGTTCTTTAAAAAACATAGTTGCTAAAGTAATTGAATAAATCCCTAAGTCTAATAATGCTCCTCCTGCTAACTTAGGATTTAATAATCTTCCTTCTGAATCCTTTGGTCCTGGCGAACCAAAGTCCCCACTAATTAAACGAACATCCCCAATAAGACCCTCATTTATCCACTTATTCACTTCTTTCATTAAAGGAAGAAATCTTGTCCACATAGCTTCCATTAAGAATACTTTATTCTCTTTAGCCATTCTTATCATTTCATTCAGCTCTACTTCATTTATCGCTATAGGTTTTTCACATAATACACCTTTACCTTCTTTCATACACATAATTGAATTATCCTTATGATAATTGTGAGGCGTTGCAATATAAACAACATCAACATCAGGATCTTTTGCTAGATCCACATAATTTCCATATCTTTTTGTTACATTATAATCATCACCAAAAGAATCTGCCTTTTGTTGGCTTCTAGAAGCAACAGCATATAACTCTGCTTCCTCCAAACCTTCTAAAGCATCAGCAAATGATTTTGCAATTGTTCCTAATCCGATAATTCCCCATTTTGTCTTTTTCATATTAGTCATCTCCTTTTGATATGTTAAATTTATATATTACTAAATTATAACCTTTCTCTAATTAATGGCATACTCATACACCTTGGCCCTCCTCTTCCTCTTGATAACTCATAAGATTCTATCTCTATTACTTCTATATTATTTCTTCTAAGAACTTCATTAGTCACATAATTACGATTATAACATATGACTTTACCTGGAGATATAGCTAAAGTATTACTTCCATCACTCCATTGCTCTCTTCTAGAAGCTATCCTATCTCCATCACCACATTTTATCAAATTTACTGCAGGTAATTTAAGATATTTCTTTAATACTGATGGTATATCTTCGTGCTCATAAGTTATTTTAATATCTTTTTTCCCATTCATCCTTAAACTATAAACATCCAGAGCTTCTATTGCTGGAAATATACTAAATTGATCATAATCTACCATTGTAAACACCGTATCTAAATGCATGAAAGCTCTAGCCTTAGGAATATCAAATGCTAAAACCACCTCAAAAGTTTCGTCCGATTTCAATAGTTTTTTTGCTAGCCTTTCAATAGCTGTAGGATCCGTCCTTTCGCTAATCCCTATTGCTAAAACTTTGTCTGATAAGACTAATATATCTCCTCCTTCAATTGGGTGCTCTTTATCACGATTATACCATCTTTTTATGTCTTTAAACCGAGGATGATAATTAAATAAGTATTTTGCAAATAAAGTTTCTCTATTTCTAGTTTCATTAGCCATAACATTTAATGAAATTCCTTGCCCTATTGAAGCAAAAGGATCCCTTTGAAAATACAAATTAGGAATTGGATCTAGATAAAAAGGATAAGGATTTTTCACAAGGTCTCCTAATGCTTTAGGCCTTACTTTATTTAATTCCTCTTTCCTTACACCTTCTACACATTTTACAGCCAATTCTTTAGGTGAATATCTATTAAACACTTCTAGAATAGCTTCTTGTAATCCACTTGTAACAACCTTTGCTTCACTCATAAATTCAAACAAGAACTTCTCACGAGTTAAATCATCTTTAAAAATATCTGTCATAAAATCCGTTAAATATACAACTTCTACTCCCTCATCCTCTAAAATATTAGCAAATTGATTATGTTCTCTCTTAGCTTGTTTCAAAAATGCTATCTCATCAAATAATAACCTTTGTAAATAATCTGGTTCAATATTTTCTATTTCTTCTCCAGGACAATGGAGCAATACACTTTTTAACTTACCTATTTCATTATAAACAAAAATACTTGGATTCATAGTCATAACATTAGCTCCTTCCATCTAACTTACTAACATTATTGTTACTATTCCACCCAAGTATTATACTTAAGAACAAGTGTGTATTGCTTCTAAGTCATTCCTGAATAACACACTTTTGCAATTACTTATATTAACTTTAAATTCTAACTGCATGTCTTTAATTTAAACTTTTTAATGTCTTTCTGACTTGATACTCTAGCTACATCTGCCCCCAAGAGTTGAAATTTCTTTTCTATTTTTTCATAACCTCTATCAATATAATCTAGGTGATTTATTGTAGTTATCCCATCAGCTGCTAATCCTGCAAGTATTAATGCTGCTCCTGCTCTTAAATCTGGAGCACTTACCTCTGCTCCTGTATATTTTGCTATACCGTCAATAATTGCTGTATTTCCTTCTACTTTTACAATAGCACCCATTCTAGATAATTCATCTATATACCTAAATCTATTTTCAAATATACTTTCTGTAATAACACTGGTTCCATCTGCTAAACAAAGAAGAGCTGTCATTTGTGGTTGCATATCTGTTGGAAAACCAGGATAAGGTAATGTTTTTACATGTGTACTTTTTAATGGTTCTTTAGCAAGTATATGTAATGCTTCATCATCCTCTTCAACTATTACCCCCATTTCTTGAAGTTTAGCTGATATTGCTTCCATGTGCTTAGGAATTATATTATTTACTGTTACTTCTCCTCCAGTTATGGCAGCAGCTAACATAAATGTACCCGCCTCTATTTGATCAGGGATAATCATATACTCTGTCCCATGCAAATTCTTAACTCCATTTACCTTAATTATATCTGTTCCTGCACCTTTTATATCAGCACCCATACTATTTAAGAAGTTCGCCACATCTACAATATGAGGCTCCTTAGCAGCATTATCAATAATTGTTGTGCCTTCAGCTAATATAGCAGCTAACATAATATTAATTGTAGCTCCAACACTTACAACATCTAAATAAATATTAGCACCTTTTAATTTATCTGCTTCTGCTATTATCATGCCATGTTCAACCTTAACTGTTGCACCTAATGCCTCAAATCCTTTTATATGTTGATCAATAGGTCTATTGCCTATATTACAACCACCAGGCAAAGCTACTTCAGCTTTTTTATATTTACCTAATAAAGCTCCTAATAAATAATAGGATGCTCTTATTTTTTTTATAAACTCATAATCAATATTTACTTGATTTACATTACTACCTTTAATGCAAACAGAGTGGTTTTTAAGTTTATCTACTTTTGCCCCAATTTTATCAATTGCTTGTAACAAAACATTTATATCATTGACATTCGGTACATTTTCAATAATACATTTATCATCTGACATAATTGCTGCCGCTAGTATTCCTAATGCTGCATTTTTTGCACCATTTATATTTACTTGCCCTTGTAATGTTTTTTTCCCTTTTATAATCAATTGTTCCATAACACACCTCATCACTTTTACTTATTTAATAAAACACATTAAATTATATCATAAATTGGTTATAATTAAAATAGGTTATTAATTCATTTCATATGTCTCAATATAATATTCTTCCCCATCACTAAAAATTATTCTATAATATGGTTCTACATATTGCTTCTCTTCTTGATACATGTTTAGTTTTGTGTCATATCCTATTTCAATATTCGTTATTTCGACTTCCTTATCTACATTTTGTTGTGTAAAATCTTCCATTTTCATAAAAAGGGCTTTATCAATGGGATAAATAAGCAACTCTTCATCTACAAATTTATCTGCGTCAATAACTTTAATCTCAGTGTATACTATTCCGTTTTTATTTATATTAATTTTTACAAAACTACTAAAAATGGGATACCCTTCAAAAAACTCATTGAATATAATACTATAAGTTTCATTATCAACTTCTGTAATAGAAGTAATTTCCCAGTTAACATTTAAAAATTTTAATTTATCAATAAATTCATTTGCTAGCTTAATTGCTTCTTCTTCATCTAAATTCTGATTACCTTTATTTAATTCATCTTGAAAAATTTTAATAATTCCTTCTTCTGATCCACCTGTCATTACAATTACTCTTTTTCCATTGAACTTATATTCTAGTCCATTAGAAATCATCGTAGTCGTTATTACATCATCTTCTTCAAGAAACATATCAATTATTTTATTTTCATCAACTTCAACTGTATCGATTTTTAATCGACGCATTGGTTTAAAGCTAGGAAAATCATCTATTAGTTTTATATTATTCTTCCCTAATATTTCAATAGTTGTTTTTTCTTCTGTACTTGTTAGTTTGTACTTATCTTCTTGAATATTAAACAACACATATAGACCAATATTTATTATTATTAAGATGGTAATAAGTATAGTTTGTACTCTATTCCAATTCATAAACATACCCTCTATTCTAAATCAATTAAATACAAATCATTTGATTCGATTACACATACTACTTTATGCTCTTCGTCAATATCGTCTATATAATAAGCAAGATATAGATTGTTTATAGGAGATGTTTCTTCGGGATACTGTTCTATATACTGGTCTAATAACATTCTATAGTCTAAACTTTCTATTTCTTGAAAATCAAACATATTCATTACTTCATCATTTTTGATTAGCCAACGTTTATAATTTACTATTTTCCCCCCTTTAATCTTTATCTCAATAGGATAATCTATTCCTATTTCTTCTTTTAATCCATCGCTTAAAACAGCATCAAAATCTTTAAAACGATAATTAAAAAATAACTCTATCTCCTTATCATATATATTATAATCTGACAAATAATATTCTTGTCCCCTTAACAAACTGTCATTATCAAGAAACTCTTTAGCTTGACGATATGCTTGTGGTAATTTAATTTTCTCATCTCGTCGATCTACTCTAATATCTGTAAACTCCACAACCCCTGAAGTATTGTATTTGACAATAGTTTGCTCATCTTTGTATGTAAAAACATTATCATCTTCAACAAGATACTTTGCTGAAGGATTTGAAAAATAATTATTTATATAGTTTTCTAACTCTGCAATATTTATGCTTTCCTCTTCAAGGAAATACCTACTTATTTTTTGTGACCCATATTTTATATCAACCCCTGTTGGCAAAAAAACATTTTGATTAAATAATTCATCAAATTTTGTACTATATCCTTGAATGTGCTTTTTAGATAAACTATATTTAGGGAATGATTCTTTGTTGTAAATATTATCAGTTAATGCTATTACTTCAGAATTGTACTGCAACTGATTATTGTTTAGAGCAATCTCCATCATTTGACCTTCTTCATCATTAACTAAATAACATATACTACTTCCTTTTCTTTCATTAGAAGGAGTAATTATTACATAATTAAATAAGTATTCTTTTTCATCTACATCCTTTGTTATTTGTGTGTCTTCTAAAAGCATATCAACCGACATGTAGAAGGGTATTTTCATTATTATAGAACGTTGAGTCCAAAACTTTTCCCAATCTACTACTGATATTCCTTCATTATTGCCTTGATAAATCACCTCTTGAAGAAAGCGTCTACTCTCAAGTAAAAGTTCTTTATATTCTCCCCTAGTACTATTAATTACATAACTTATTTCCTTACTAGGATAATACACCGCCATTATAGTTGGGCTTAATAATGGAGTATCTTCATTTAATATTTCTCCATAAGTTTCGTTTCTGTCTTCTATAAAATTATAAAAAAAGTTACGGTTTGAACCCTCATCAAACCATAACCTTGTTACCTGAAAAATACTTGCAATTAAAAGTACAATAATTAACAAAGGCTTTAAGAATTTTATTTTCATTTCTTTTCACCCTACTTACTATAATTTATTTGAACTCATTTATATAATTTGGATAAATTATTCTATCGTCTGATAATTTATCATTATTAACATTAAAGATTATTTGAAACAAGTTAAAATTATTAAACTGCAATGATTCCTTTGCTTTTTTATTAATTGTAAATTGCCTAAAGATAACATCGTCTTTATATTTTACTGCTACTATTACATTATTATTTCCGTCATTGAGGTTAATCTTATAATTAAAAAGACCAGACGCACCTATTTCCTGTATTGAGAAATCACTTTTTATCATCCTATCAACAGTAGAATATATAAAAACTCCAACCTCTGCTCCTTTTTCACCTTCACCTACTAAATATTTTTCATCTTCAAATGTAGCAGTAGTTATTTTATTAAATCCCTGAATAAATCTAAAATATTTCAAGTCATTAATATTGTCTTTAGTATTATTATCTAACATTTGCTCAACCAACATTCCTTCATCTATATTAAAATAATCTAGAAAATAGCCTTTATCATCATAAACAGTTATATTCTCTTTATCTTCTTGTTCTGGTGAAGCATATGTCAAAGAAGTAAAAACATTAAAAAACGATACAAGTATAAAAGTTATAGTTATTATTTTAAACTTCTTCATATTTCCACCTCTCTATTTGTTTAAAATTAGTCACTGTATCATTATATACAAGTAATATTACAATTAAATTACAATTATATATCTGTTTTTTAACAATTTCTTTAACTTGGGAACTTTAAATAAAAGCAGGTTCCCTTTCCCAATTCACTTTCTACAGTTATACTACCTCCATGATATTCCATAATCTCTTTTGCTATAGCAAGTCCTAATCCTGTACCGCCCATTTCTCTTGACCTAGCTTTATCTACTCTGTAAAACCTATCAAATATTCTATCAGCATCATCTTTAGATATTCCCATGCCAGTATCTTTTATTGCAACATTTATATAATTATCTTCTTTAAATACTTGTATTATAATTTCAGCTCCGTCTGGACTATATTTCACCGCATTACTTATTATATTTTTAATTACTTGTTCAATTCGTTCTGGATCTCCATATATTTTATATTCTTTATTTGGTTTATGATAGTTCATTTTTTGTTTTTTCTTATTGGCATGAATTTTATATTTGCTAACACTTTGTTCTATAACGTGAGTAAGATTCATATATTTCATCTTGAATTTTGTCTGTTTATTATCTAATCTTGATAAATCAAGAAGGTCTTGAACCAAATTAGTCATTCGATCACTCTCATGATTTATAACTTCTAAAAAGTTTTTAGACGTTTCTCTGTCTTCCATTGCACCTTCTAATAATGTTTCAGTGTAGCTTTTAATAGTTGTAATAGGTGTTCTTAACTCATGAGATACATTAGCAACAAACTCTTTTTGCATTTCTTCTAGCTTCTTATGTTGTGTAATATCTTGAATTACACATATAACACCCATATACTCATCATTAAATGCTTTATAAGGAGCAAAACACATGTTATAAAACTTATTATTTATATTAATTATGTGTTGTGTTATATCTTTATGTACTTTTTTAATCAATTCATTATATTTAATATCAATAAACTCCTTGAACATTTCGTTAAAACTATTAATCTTATGTGCATCAAACAACTGATTAGCAGCTCTATTGGTATGAATTAATTTACCATCTTTGTCAAAAACTAATATACCATCAGTCATATGGCTAAAAACTGTCTCTAATTTATTTTTTTCTCCAATCATATCTGATAAAGTTTTATTTAATGCTTTTGCCATAATATTGAAGTTTTGCGTTAATTGTCCTATCTCATCATCTGATTTAACTTCTATAGTGGTGTCCAATTTGCCTTGTGCCATTTCCCTTGCTCTACTAGTTAAGGCTGTGATAGGTTTTGTCAATGTAGTAGCTAATACAGCACCTATTACTGTTGCTAATACCAATGCAATAAGAATAGATACCAAAATAATAAATATTGTATCCTCAAGATTTTGTTCTACTTGCTCTGTAGACATTCTAGCATAAATAATAAAAGCTACTTCATTATTCTTATTAGGAACAGGTTCAGCATATTCCCTATAATTAATAACCTGCCCTCTTTCTTTTGCTTTATAACCCCCTATATCATTACTAACAACACCATTTATAGCTGCCATTACAACACTACTAATATTTTTTTCACTTTTTGTTGTAGGATATAACTCGTATCCTTCATCATCTAACAAAAATATCTGCTTATCTCTTTGAATTGAACTTAGCCCTTCTATATTATTTATAAGTGATTGCTTGATTTCTTCATCTGAAGCTGTTTTATCAATCTCTAGTATTATCGTTCTTACTGATCCTTTTAATTCGTTGGCAAGTTTATTATATGCATCGTTTTTTAGCATAGTAACAATTAATGTTCCACTAACTATCATAACAATAATAACAAGCAACACATAAAAAATAACTAACCTCCATCTGATACTTTTCATAAATTCACCCCTAAAGCGTCTCCCTTACGCAAATTATCCATTAAAGTAATAACCTACTCCTCTTTTTGTAAGAATATATTCTGGCTTGCTTGGATTTGATTCCACTTTTTCTCTTAGTCTTCTAATAGTAACATCAACTGTTCTAACATCACCATAATATTCATATCCCCATACTTTCTCAAGTAATAATTCTCTTGTAAAAATTTGTTCTTTTTGGCTTGCTAGGAACTTCAATAATTCAAACTCACGTAATGTTAAATCAATAGCATTGGAATCTATGCTAACTTCATATCTTTCTAAATCTATTTCTAAATCTCTAAACTTCATTTTTTTACTTCCACTACTAGACTTCGTTACATTACTAATTCGACGTAAATTTGCTTTAACTCTAGCCATTAACTCCCTAATGCTAAAAGGTTTTGTTACATAATCATCAGCTCCCAATTCAAGCCCTAGAACTTTATCAACCTCTTCTGCTCGAGCAGTAAGCATTATAATAGGAATATCATAATCTTTTCTAATAAGTCTACAAGTTTGTAATCCATCCAACTTAGGCATCATTATATCTAATAAAATAAGATCCGGTTTCTCTTTATGTACTAATTCAATTGCCTTCTCACCATCATAAGCTGTTGAAACTAAAAATCCTTCTTTTTTTAAATTGAACTTTAATATATCTACAATAGCTTTCTCATCATCTACTACTAATATTTTTTGTTGCATAATTACACCCCTTATTTATCTACTTGATAAATCTAAAACTATTAATATTTTATCAAATTTGTATCCTAATGTAAATAAAAAAGAGAACTGGTAAACACCAGTCTCTTAAATTTCTTAATCAATATACTTCATTGGGTTAGCTGTAACACCATCGAATAAAATTTCAAAATGTATATGAGGACCTGTACTCCGTCCTGTATTCCCTGTTTCACCTATTTTTTCATACTGAGCAACATTCTGACCCACTTTAACATTAATCTGACTTAAGTGAGCATATCTAGTTTGAACACCATCCCCATGATTTACATATATAACATAACCATAGGAACCACCCCATCCTGCAAAAGTAACCCTTCCGCCATCTGATGCTCTGACCGTTGTTCCAATTGGAATTCCAAAATCAACACCTGTATGAAATCCACTTCGTCTATATCCATAACTGGAGGTTATTCTTCCTCCAACAATTGGTCTTATATAATTCCCAGTTGCCCCTTTTGGTGGTAAAGGCTTTGTTCCTCTTTCCACTACTTTAGGCACTGGTTCTTTAATTACTTTTTCATCAACAACTTCTTGTCCTTCTTCATATCCATTTACTTTATCAACTAAAGCAGTTACTTCTTTTACTCCATCTGAACCATATGAAATAACAGATGTATATCCACTATATTTATCTTTATTATCCTTATATTCTGTTGAACGAGGAATTTTCTCTGTATATACTATCTGTTCTTTAGCTGAAATTGATAGTTCTGGCTCAGGAACCGTAACAACCAACTCTTGATTTAACTGTAGAACTGTTTCTTCATCTATATCTGGATTCAGTTGTAATAAATCACTTGTTTTCATATCATTTCTTTGTGCAATTAATGATAAACAATCACCAGATTGTACTTTATATATTTTTTTCTCTTCATTTTCTTTTGTAATAAGTTCAACTGCTTCATCAACAGTTGAAACACCATCTGCTCTTACATACCCAGAAGATACTTTCACGTTTTCTACAAAATCCATCTCTACCAGTTCCCCTAGATTTTCTTCTTCTGACTCAGTTTCATCAACTTCTTCGTCTCCTTCAGCAAACTCTTCTTGATCTTCATCCTGATTATCTGAGTTAGCTGATGCTACAATTTGAGAATCTCTTGGAACTTTGTCTAATCTTGTAATTTTTGGTGTTAATTCATCTTCAGATAAAGAATTCGAAACTAATTCAATTTTAAATTTATCTGATATATCAAATCTATTTTGAGCTTCTTCTAATACTTTTAAAGCTTCTTCTTTACTTTGAACTGCCACTTCAAAATCATCTATTCTTATAATATAAGCTTCTTGCTTAAACTGAGAAGTCTGTTCCATAAGATAATCATAAAGAGCCATCTCTAACTCTTCTACACTTGTAAATGTATCAGGTTCAATATGTTCAGTATAATATAAGAGTTCAGTATCAATAAGTAAGTTTTTGCCTAATTCTTTTTGAATCCTATCAACAACAGATTCCTTTATATCTTCTGCCGTTTTCTTATCTTCAACAACACCAATACTATCTCCATCCAAAACTACTTTAAATGCATTAGCGAGTTCAGGTTCAACTTCCTCTGTTTTTTCCAATTTAATATTACTCACTACAAAAATAACTAAAACTGAACAAAATGCAAACATAAAAAACTTAAAATGTTTAAACATCATCATTTCTGAATATTTGGGTCCTTTATTCATACCAAAGTCCTCCAATTACTATTATTAAGTGTTATTATTTTATAATTTTGTAACACTTTTGTAATAACCTCTTTTATTCTACCAGATATTACCTCAGTTGTAAAGCCCGAATAAATTGTTTAATAATCTTTTAATAGTAGATTCTTAGAGTTGTCCCTTTAATTCTATTATATTACAGTTTTATTTTTTTGTTAATTATTTAATTATTGTCTAATCAAGGTCTTACTTTCTATAATATTACCATAAAGAATTTTTTTATAGTCTTATGGAATATTTTGTGCATTGATTATAAAAAGCTATTTAGATAAAATTAACTCGTAACTAGTTGACATAATTTGTTGACATGTTTTTTTAATAGTCTTTACAAATTTTATCAATTTAAGGAGGATATCTAAATGAAAAAAGGCTTAAAAAAAGTACTTAGTTTTGTTTTAGCTGGTCTATTACTTTTTTCAAATGCTCCTGTTATGAGCGCTGAAGCTGCTGAATTAACAGAAAGCGAAAAAATTATGAAAGTATTAGACTCAGGTGTAATTGTAGGGGAAGGTGATGGTGTAGATTTATCACAAAACCTCACTAGATACCGTGCATTTACAATGTTAGTTCGTTTACTAGGAAGACAGGACGAACTTGATGATTTTACTTATGATGAATCTAGTCCTACATTTGCGGACGCTAATGATTCATCTATTTCACCTTTTGTAGCTAAATTAATGGCTTATTTAAAAGCTACACCAGAAGTTGGTGTTGTTGGGTATGAAGATGATACTTTGAGACCTTACGAAGAAATAAGTTCAAAAGAGTATGTTAGAGTTTTACTTGAAGCTCTTGGATACGAAGCTGATGTTGATTACAATTGGGAAACAGTTGAATTCTTCGCAAGTGATTTAGGATTAGTTGACTCTTCATCTGATCTTTCTGCTACAGAAAAAATCAACGTTGGTGATATTGCTGTTTTAACTTATAATTCTTTAGCTTCAAACAGCAAAGATAGTGATGTTTCTTTAGGAGAAAAACTTGGTTATGATGTTGTTGAAGATCAAGGAGAAACTGAGCTATCAGTGAATAGTATATCTATTACCAACTATAAAGAAGTTGTTGTTTCTTTTAACGATAGCTTAGATACTACTTTAGCAAATGATTTAGAAAATTATGTAGTAGCTGTTGGAACATCTGAAAAAACAATTGACTCTGTAGAAATTGATGATTCTGTAGCTATTCTTAATTTAGCTGATGGTCACGAAATTACAAGACAAGATAATGTTTCTGTTACTGTAAAAGAAGAAATTGGTATCGATGAAGATGTGGTTAAGACTATTAATAATGTAATCGACTATACTACACCTGAATTTGAAGATATTACTATAACTGGTCCTGAGACTTTAGAGATTTCTTTCTCTGAACCTTTAGATGAAAATGTTGATCCAGTAGTATTAATTAATAATGGTGCATATAGCTCAACTATTCGTGAAGTAAAAGGAAACATAGTTGAAATTGGGTTGCCATCTAATTTAGAAGAAGATTCTTATGATTTAACTATTAAAGACGCTACTGATTTATCAGGTTTAGTTATGGCTGATACAGATGCATCTTTCACTTACACTACAGTTACTGAAGATGTAACTGCGCAAGTTGTTTCTGCTTCACAAAACGAAGTTGTAATTGAATTTGACCAAAAATTAGCAAGCACAGTATCTTTTTCTAACAATGATTTTTACTATGCTTACACTCAATTCAACCCTGATAATGTTGAGTTAGCTGAAGATAGAAAAACTGCAACACTAACTTTTGATACTTATATGATTCCAGAAGGAGATTGGAACCTAACTATTAATATGGACTCTGTTGAATCTGAATGGGGTAATACTGCAAGTTCTAATATAACACTACCTATTTCTGTATTAATCGACACTAAAGCACCTTCTGTATCATTAGATGAAGTAGTATCAGAGAATGAAATCAAATTAGCATTTGATGAAACGGTTAAAGAATCTTCTGCAGAAGATGAAACAAACTACACAGTTAAAAATTCTTCAAATGAAGATGTAACAACAGGGTTTACTGCCCTTTATAACAATACAGATGATACAGTAACTCTTGCTTTTGCACGTAAGTTGCCAGGTGGCTCATATACTGTAACTGTAAAAGATATAGTAGATAATACTCCACAAGAAAATAAAATGAACTCTCAAGATGTTGGATTCTCAATTACAGATAAAACTGCTCCAGAAGTAGAAGCTGCAAAAATTGTAGCAGATGAGAATATTATTTACGTAACATTTAATGAAGAAATGAGTTCTAGTGTATTAGATACTAACAATTGGAGATATGATAATTATAAACCATCTAAAGTTGAATTCTTTGGCTCTAATGAAAAAGTTAAGTTAACATTTGATGATGATATCACATATGTTGACACTGATCCTTCTGATACTGATAACACATTATTAGTTGGTCAAGTATCTGACACTGAAGATAATAAAATTGATGATTTGCAAACCCCTATAACTGTTGATAGTTTAGATGTTATTTCAATACTTTCAGCTAAATCATTAACAAGTAATAAAGTTGAGGTTACTTTAGAAGGTAAAATCGTAGAAGGAATTATTGCTGATAACTTTATCTTTACTGATGGAGATGGTAATACTAACTCAGCTGCATATGTAAGTTATTCTTATACTTCAGAAGGTAATACAGTTGTTACAGCAATTATGAAAAGCGATGTAGCTTTCTCTGCTGATGAAGTTCCTGCATCTGTAGAAGTGTTAGGAGATAACTTAAAGGCAGATACTGGCGTAACAGTTACCACTACTTCATTTACAAATGCTGAAGATGGTATTGCTCCATCATTTGTAGAAGCTGATTCAACCGCTACAACAACTGGTGCTGCAATTGCATTTGATGAAGACCTTAATGCTGATTCAACATTATCTGCTTTAATCGCTTCTGAGTTAACTATTACTTATGAAGGCGAAACTCTTGTAGCAGGTATTGATTATGAGACAACTATTAATTCTAATCTTGTTGAAATTGAACTATTAGGTGATAATACATTTGAAACTGAAAAAGAAGTAACTATCTCTGCATCCTCAATTAAATATATTCAAGATGCTAATAGCTTAAATAATAAAGCTAATAACTTTTCAGTTGAATTAACTGTAGAATAAAAGTTTTTAAAAAAAAGAAACCCTATTAAAGGGTTTCTTTTTTAATATTTTAATATTAGTCAACTGTTATTGTATGATCTACATCTTCTTCGTTATATGATAATTCAACTTCAGTCGCTCCAGTAAGTTTAACACCTTCTGATGATGTTAAATTACTATTTACCTTTAACATTGAAGCTTCATTTGTTGAAATCGTCCCTTCATCATATTGTGACCCATCTATATCAGTTGCAGTTCCATCACTTTCATCAGTAGTACTATCACCTAAGAAATCATAAGGCAATTTCAATGTTACTCTAGTTCCGCCTTCTTCAACCTTTGTAACCATAACACCTTGAGGTAATTCATTACCATTGATTGTGTATCTATTAGATCTTAATACATCTAAAGACATCTTAGTGTTAAACTGAATATGAACTATGTCAAAATAATCTCCATCAATTTCAATGTTGTCATGAGCATCAGCCCATACAATCTCAGGATCACTTTCTACTGCTTCAGCTTCTTTAACAATTATGTCATAAGCTACAGTTGATGAAGTATTTCCAACATCATCAGAAATTGATCTAATATAAATTGTCCATTCGCCAGGTTCTAATGTTTCTTTTGGTTCTACTACAAATGAATAATCATCATCATCTAAGCTTAATAATCTTCCATCAACAGTTTCACTACCATCTTCATTAACAAATACAAATGTAGGTGTTGGAATTCCGTCACCTTCTGTTTGAAGTTCTGATGGAGTTAATGGTGTTGAGTCTTCATTTAACCCATTAATTTGAACTGGTTCATCCATAACAACTTCGAATTCTTGAATATAGTTATCATCTTCTTTTAATTGCTCTGCTGAATCAATAGTTGGTGATGCAGCATCAAGTTTTAATACAAAATCTTCTACTACTTCTTCTTCTAACTCTTGATCGTAAGCACTTTTTACATCAGTTATTTCATCAGTTGTAAGAACAGTAATTTTAACTTCATTGTTATCTGGTGAATAATAGTTAACTTTTGAAGTACTTGTATCATGATAAACTGTCCAGTCATCAACTAATTCTATTAAGTACTCATCATTATCACTACCAATAGGTGTAACTTCGTAATTAGTAGTTCCGTCTAATTCATCCCAATTAATCTCATCTTCAGAATCTTTACCATTTTCAACTTCTACTTTGAAGAAACCTTCATCATAAGTATCAGCCATAGATTGGTCAAATTTCACTCTGAATTGTTCTGGTGAATCCATAGTAACAACAGCTTCTGGTGCTGCTGGTGGTGCTGGTGTTTCAAATGTGAATTCTTGAGTTGTAGCAACATTTTGACCTGTTGTATCAGTTATTCCGGCATAATCTTCAACTCCATATGCTTGAAGAAGATTGTCTTCGCCTTCATCATTTAACAAGTCAATTCCATCTGGACTTAATTCAAATGTAACATAGTTTCTACTATCTTTACTATTATCAGCATCATATTCTGTTCCATCTCTACCAACATAAATTTCAGCTACGTGTGAGTCTTCTAATTGAGCACCATTTAATACCCAAGTTGATATATCTCCTGCTGTTCCATCTGTTACAGGTTCATCAAATTTAGCAACAACAGTTCTATATTCAGGAGTAATAACTCCCATTGCTTCTGGAGCAGTTGTATCAACTAATCCAAATGTAACTGTACTTTCAATAAAAGCATCTCCACTATTAAGTGATACTGATATAGTTCTATTATCAGGTAATGCTTCATCTTCAAGTAATACTAACTTAACAACATTATCACTTACTTTAACTACATCTTCAACTTCAACAGTAGTGCCTTCGCCATAAATTATATCGATATCTGCTAAATTATCTTTTACTAAGTCAAAATCAATATCTTTATTAAATGTTACGTAAATGTCACTTGCTCTATCAGATTCTGCATAAGTAACAAAAACTTTGTCTCCAATAGATTGGTTTCCATCTTGTGGAGTATATACAAGTGTTGTACTAACACTTTCACCAACTAAATCATTATCAACTGGTGCTTTTGCAATAGTTGCAATAATTGTATCAACTATTTCAATAGGTGAAGACATTGAAGTTACTTGAACTTTTGCAATCCCTTCATCAAATGCTACTTTCTCTTTTGCAAAAGAAGCACCTTTTAACGATTGGAATAAAACAGTACCTTCAAATTTTTCATCAATTTCTCCATTTTTTAATGCTTCAACAATTACTAATGTGTCATCTGCACCATCAGCAGTTAAAGTACTATCTTCGTCATCAACACTAATAGCGAAAGTATAACCTTCAGTGCTTACTGGGAAATATCCATAAGCTTTTTCTTCATCCACTTTTTCTGCATCTACTAATTGATCGATAACTCTGTCATCACTATCTTTTGGTTGTAAAGTAAGTGCATTATAGAAAATACCAACTAAGTCATCTCTAATAAATGCTGGATAATCACTATTCATTGCAGAGATTAACTCTGTATAAGACATAACACCTACATCAACAGCGTCTGTAGGATTTTGCCAAGTGTTTCCATATCCTAATTCGCTTGCAATCCAAGATGATACATCTCTAAGGCTAACTTGGTTTTTAGCTCCAAATTTTCCATCGCCAATACCAACTGTTACATCATTTTCCTCTGCGTATGCAACATATGGTTCTGCCCATTCACTAACATCAGAGAAGCTACTAGTTGCTTCCATATCAACATCCCAATCAAATGCGTATGATAGCATAACCATTGCTTGTTCTCTGTCTGTTTCACCTTCTAAATTAGGTTCATAATCATCATTACTCATTCCACTGAATAAACCTAAGTCATTTAGGATCTCAGCTTTTTCTTCATTTTGCACTGATTCTTCAGCAAATGCTACAGTATTAATAGATAATGCCATAACAAGCGCTAAAACTAGTGCAAGAACTTTTTTGAAGTTCTTCATATAATTTTCTCCTCCTTTTATTTGGATTAAATTTTATTTTCATAGGATAGAAATTCTATCCTTTTGAACAAGGTAAATTATAGCACTTATGGTAAAAGTAGTCAATATATTAGTAATATCTGTAATATTTCTGTAATAACACTATTTTAACTAACTATATTTCCCACTCTTTTCCTATTATATTTAAAAAGGTAAAATTATACAATCCTTTTTTTAAATTGTAACATTAATGTAATACAACATCAACTTAAATTAACATATTTTTACGTTTTCTATTATTATATCTTTTATCGGCTTATTTGTTTGAGGACTTTCAACTTCAACCTTTGCTATTGCATCTACTACATCCATTCCCGAAACAACTTGACCAAAAACAGTGTGTCTTCTATATAACCAAGGAGTTCCACCATACTTCTTATATTTATTAATTATATCTTCTGGAAAACCTGAGTTCTCCATTTGCATAATAAAATCATCTCTTGCATCACCTAACTGAACTATAAAAAATTGACTTCCATTAGTATTTGGCCCTGCATTAGCCATACACAAAGCCCCTCTATATGGAAATGCATCTTTTGCAAACTCATCTTCAAAAGGCTCTCCCCATATACTTTCTCCACCGGCTCCTGTACCCGTAGGATCTCCTCCTTGAATCATAAAATCTTTTATAACTCTATGAAAAATAACTCCATTATAATAACCTTTTTCAGAAAGTGATGTAAAATTTTCTACAGCTTTCGGCGCAATATTGGGAAATAATCTAATCTTAATAACCCCATAATCTTTTATAAATACTTCTGCAATTGACTCACCTTCAACAGGCTCAC
>JBKGYG010000029.1:0-21726 GCA_046546235.1 Eubacteriales bacterium
AATTGGCACATGTTTTAAGTGCCAATTATCTGAAAAGTAGTACTTTCTTAATTAAGGACAAAAGTGGCTTAGCCACGTTCGCAACGCGATTTGTCCCACCACCTTAGTAATTTATAGTCAATTAACCCTCCATGGTATCGGGACATGTATCAAGTCCCGATGATCTCAAAAGTAGAACTTTCCTATATAAGGACAAAAGTGGCTTCGCCACGTTCGCAACGCGATTTGTCCCAGCTGCTTTAATACTCTTAGTTAATTAAATTTGTACAATTGGCACATGTTTTAAGTGCCAATTATCTGAAAAGTAGTACTTTCTTAATTAACAAAAAAATACTCGTCCTGACAATAATGTCAGGGACGAGTATAACCCGCGGTACCACCCTGTTTGGCTGTAACCCTCTTAGTGTCTATTAACGGTGACAAACCGTATCAACCTACTAAAATTCAGCTAATCACTCTAAGGTGTCGTTCAGTTAGTTATCTTTAAGAAGCTTCCAGTCAAGACTTCTTTCCCTGTAAAAGCTAATCTAACTTACTCTTCCTCTTCATTGATTTATACTTATAACTTTTTATTATTGTATTCATATTTCTACCATTTGTCAAGCAGTAATTTATTAATTAATTATGGTTTTATCTTAAAGTATTGACTAATGGCTTATTAATAACTCTATGCATTTAATCTTTTTTCTCCGTTAGATTCAATGTTGTTTATAATCATTTGAAATGCCATAAAAACTCTTAAATCATAATTCTTCGCTTCATCTATCATCATCTTTATTGCCATATCTTGATTAAACCCTTTTCTATAAGGCCTATCAGAAATTAACGCAGAAAAAACATCACTAACTCTTAATATTCTAGCACCTAATGGAATTTCTTCGCCTCGCAAATTTTCAGGATAACCACTTCCGTCATAATTCTCATGATGATAAAGAACAGCATCTAATATGAACTTTGAATAGCCTTTATCTTTTAAGATATCATAACTAAGTTTAGAATGCATTCGAATATATCTTATATCTTCTTTTGTTAAGTCATTTTGCTTGTCGTAGAGATAACGATTTAATCTTAATTTACCAATATCATGCACAACCCCTGCTATTGCTAATTCATAACAAATTTTTTCTTCTAACCTCATTTCCTTACCTATCAAATAAGCTAATCTACTAACATAATTCCCATGATCAATTACCTTATGCATATCATTGACAATATAACTACTCTCTTTTCCCATTATAATACATACCCTCTTTTAAACTTAATATTTTTTTACAAAGCTAAAAAATATTTTAAGTCTACAAGCTGTCTTGTTTGTTACTTTAAAGATTCTTAAAAAAATCTTCTTTTCTTTTAATCATATCATCAATACGATTAATATAATCAGAAACATTTTTTACATTTTCTATTCTTTTTATACAACCATTATCTAAAAAAACTATTTTTGAAGAAGCTCCTGCACCTAATGCTATAATTGTTTGTTTCTCTTCCATAATTAAACAATTATAGATACACGCCTTCTTATCTTTAGTATAACCTATATTTTCTAAATTTCCTACCATGTATTTCTGCCTATATAAATAATAAGGCTTATATTGTTGTATTTTGGCGAATTTTTTAATTGTTTTTTGAATTTCATTTAATGATTCTTCGTTTATATATTCATAGTCAGAAAATTTATCTATTAATCTTGAGGCTCTCTTTAAAGCCAATGTATGAACTGTAATATTATCAGGGTCCAACTTTTTAATCCTATTTAAAGTGTGTTTAACATCTTCAATAGCTTCGCCTGGTAATCCAATAATTAAATCCATATTTATATTATCAAAACCTATATTTCTAGCTTCTTTAAAACTATCTATAACTTGTCTTGGGGTATGATTTCTACCTATAAGATTTAGAGTTTTTTGATTCATAGTTTGTGGATTGATTGATATTCGAGATACTGGAAATTTCTTTAGAGTTTTTAATTTAGACTTTGTTATTGAATCCGGTCTACCTGCTTCTACTGTCCATTCATCAAGATTAGATAAATCAAAAGAGTTTACTATTTTATTATGCAATCGTTCTAATTGTTTATCTGAAAGAGAGGTTGGTGTGCCACCACCAATATATATTGTTCGTAATCTTTTATTATTGAATTTATTGGCTATATAATCAATTTCTTTTTCTAAAGCATCTAGATAATCATTTACATAATCTGACCATTTTTCTATTGAACAGGCTGTAAATGAGCAATACAAACATCTAGATGGACAAAAAGGAATCCCTATATATAAGCTATAATCTTCTTTTGTATAATTCTTTATAATATTATATTCTTCTTTAACAACTTTTAACAATAAGTCAATTTTTTCATCTGATACCAAATATTTTTCCTTTAATGCTTTTTTTATCTCCATATATGATATGTTCTTAATATACCAATCTAAAACAATTTTTGATGGCCTTATCCCTGTTAATATTCCCCAAGGCATTTTTTTATCTGTCATATTTGATAGAACTATAAAAATTACCCGTTTTATTAATAATCTTTTATCTTTCATTTGATTACTAGCAAAATTTTCTCCAAAAGCAAATAATATTTGCCCTTTTACTATATATTTTACATCAACTCTTTTATCATTAACTTCAATAGTCAAACCATTGTCAATCGCATTTTCAACGAGTTCTAATTTTTCTAATGGATAAAAAGCATTAATTAATTTTACCATTTCTAAAGTATTATAAAGTCCTTTTATATATACTTCCATTATAACTTCCTTTCATAAAAAGAAAAAAGCGACCCTTTGTAATTATTCAAATACATCTTTCAAAAACATATTATTTTCTTTTTCTTGTTTGATAGTAGTTGTAAAACCATGTCCAGGAAACACTTTAGTTTCTTCAGGAAGAATGAGCAGTTTGTTTTTTATATTTTTTGCTAATGTATCAGCAGGTCCTTCAAATAAATCTGATCTACCTATACTATTTCTAAATAGTGTATCTCCAGAAAAAAGATAACCTTCTTCCATGTAAAAACATATGCTTTCTTGTGTATGGCCTGGAACTTCAATACATTTCAAATTAAAAGTTCCTATGCTTAAAACATCTCCATCCTTTATGACTTTATTTGCATTAGCAGTAATTTCTACACCTATGAAGTACTTTGATAAATTTTTTTTACTATCTTCCATCATATCTTTTTCAAAAGCTGATGCATAAACAGGAATATCATATTCTTTCTTTAATCTATCTACGGAACCAATATGATCGAAATGCCCATGAGTTAATAATATAGCTTTAGGATTTATTTTAAATGTGCTTATTTTTTTTTCTATAGTATTATTATTATCTTCTGCAGGATCAATAATAATTGCCTCTTCTGTTTTCTCATCATAGATAATATAACAATTAGTCGCCATACTACTTAATCCTATTGTTTTAATTTTCAAACCATTTCTCTCCTTACATTATTAAAAAATTAAAAATATTTTTCACTATCTAATAGAAATGTGACAGGCCCATCATTTAATAAGTCTACTTTCATATCTGCTTGAAATTCCCCTTGTTCAACTTTTGGATATATTCCCTTGACTTTCTCCATAAAATTATCATATATAATCTTAGCATCTTTTACTTTAGCACTATTACTAAAGCTTGGACGTCTACCTTTTCTACAATCTCCATATAATGTAAAATTAGGAATTATTAATAAACCACCATCAATATCTTTTAATGATAGGTTCATTTTTCCTTCTTTATCTTCAAAAATTCTTAAATTAGTTATCTTATCCACAATGTAATCTATAACTTGTAATTTATCATTATCAGAAATACCAACAAAAACTAAAAGCCCTTCATTAATACTTCCAATTATCTTATTATCAACCTTAACGCTTGCCCAATTAACCCTTTGTATAACAGCTCTCATAATCTTATCACCCTTTAACTACTAGTCCTTACAATATCATAAATACCTTCTACATTTTTTATCTTATTTATAAGCTTATTTAACTGTGCAACTCCACTAATTTCTACAGTAACATTAAACAAGACTGAACCTTGTTTATTTGATCTTGCATTTAAAGATTTAACTGGTAATTTTTCTTCAGTTAATATTTTAGATATATCTACTAATAATCCTGTTCTATCATCTCCATAAATTGCTATTTCTGCTTGATATAGAACATTAGTATTATCAACATCCTTAAATTCCCATTCAGCTTCAATTAGTCTACTTCGATCAATTTCAGATAGATTTATTACATTAACACAATCAGTTCGATGTATTGAAACACCACGTCCTCTTGTAACAAAACCAACTATTTCATCTCCCGGAACTGGATTGCAACATTTTGAAAAACGCACAGCCACATCGTGAATGCCTTCAACTTTAATTCCATTTTTGGACTTTTTAGCCTTTGCACTTTCTTTATTTTCTGAAACCACCATATTCCTGTGTGGCTCTTCTTTAGTTTTTGATTTTCTATATTCTTCATATAATCGGTTAACAACTTGTCCTTCTTTAAGTCCACCATGCCCTATAGCAGCATAAACAGAGTCCCAATCTTTAAATCCATATTTTCTTTGAACAATTTTCATCCATTCAGGCTTTAATAACTCTTGTAAAGGTATGTTTTTAGACTTGGTGTATCTTTCTACCAGTTCTTTACCTCTTATAATATTTTCTTCTTTATATTCTTTTTTAAACCATTGATTAATCTTATTCTTTGCTTGAGAGCTTTTCACAATATTTAACCAATCTCGACTTGGACCTTTAGAATTCTGTGATGTAATTATTTCTATTCGATCTCCATTTTTTATCTTATAATCTATAGTTACTATCTTACCATTAACTCTTGAACCTACCATTTTATTACCTACTGCACTATGTATATGATAAGCAAAATCAATAGGTGTAGAACCTTTTGGTAAATCAACAACGTCACCCGTTGGAGTAAAACAATAAACTTGATCAGTAAAAACGTCCAAATCTGTTTTTAGGGTATCCATAAACTCTTTATTGTCTGACAAATCTCTTTGCCATTCAAGTATTTGTCTTAGCCATGCGAGTTTCTTTTCTTCACTTTCTTCCCTAGAACTTCCTTTTCCTTCTTTGTATTTCCAGTGGGCCGCTATACCATACTCTGCAGTTTTATGCATCTCATTAGTTCTTATCTGAATCTCAAATGGTTCACCTTCTGGACCAATTAAAGTAGTATGAAGAGATTGATACATATTAGGTTTTGGCATTGCTATATAATCCTTAAATCTTCCAGGTATAGGTTTATACATTTCATGAATAACACCTAAAACACCATAACAATCTTTAACACTGCTAACAATAGCTCTTACGGCAAACAAATCAAATATCTGATCTAAAGTTTTATTTTGACTAACCATTTTTTTATAAATACTAAAAAAATGTTTAGGACGTCCTTCAACTTCTGCAATTATTCCTATTTCAGAAAGATTTTTCTTTACATCGTTAACTATTTTTTGAACATAATCTTCTCTTTCTCCTCTTTTTCTTGCAATCTTATCCACCAAATCATAATAAGCTTCTGGATGCAAATAACGAAGTGATAAATCTTCAAGCTCAACTTTTATCTTAGATATACCTAAGCGGTGAGCTAGTGGTGCATATATATCTAATGTTTCTTTTGCTTTTTCCTTTTGTTTGTTTTCAGTCATAAACCTAAGTGTACGCATATTATGTAAACGATCTGCTAACTTAATTAATACCACTCTTATATCTTTAGCCATAGCTAAAAACATCTTTCGATAATTTTCAGCTTGTATTTCTTCTTTATCCATAGAATAAGGTATCTGACTTAATTTAGTGACCCCATCTACTAATAATGCAACTTCATCATTAAATTCCTCAGCTATAGCTTCATCAGTCATTAAAGTATCTTCTACAACGTCATGAAGAATACCTGCTACAATTGATTCTTTATCTAATTCAAATTCAGCCAATATAATAGCAACAGAAAGAGGATGAACAATATAAGGTTCACCTGACTTTCTTAACTGAGTACCATGAGCTTCATATGCAATTTTATAAGCTTTTTCAAACATTGTAAAATCATCAGAAGGATGATATCCTTTTACAGTTTTTATTAATTGATAATACAATTTATCTGGCATATAATCACCACTGATCTATTATTATTAAAGTCATATTTTAATATATTATAGTTTTTTTTATAACAAATTGCAAGAAATACTAACAAGACAATAATATGCTTTTTAAACACATTATTTTTCAAAAATGAAAAAGCAGTAATAAAAACATCAAAATTCTTTTATTACCACTTATGTTCATAGCGCTGCTTGCATTATTTTATTAATGTAATAAACAACCTACTATTCTGAATCATAATTGATTATAGAAGTTACATTATAGCCTTTTAATAAATCTCGTCCATGTAAAAAATCTAATTCTATTAAATAAACAAGTTTAATAACTTCTCCACCCATATCTTCAATGAGGTCAATCATAGCTTTTGACGTTCCTCCAGTTGCTAACAAATCATCCACTATAACAACTTTCTGCCCAGGTTTAAAAGCATCTGTATGAATTTCAATAGTTGCAGTCCCATATTCTAAATAATACTCTTTAGCCTTAGTTTGATAAGGTAATTTCCCCTTCTTTCTTACAGGGATAAAGCCTTTTCCCATATTATAAGATATTGGTACTCCAAAAATAAAACCTCTTGATTCAGGTCCAATTATATAATCAAATTCCAAACCCTCCAACTCTTGTTGCATTCCATCAATTGCTGTTCTTAAGCCTTGTGGATTTTGAAGAACTGTTGTTATGTCCCGAAATACTATCCCTTCTTTTGGAAAATCTAAAACATTTCTTATTAATCCCTTTAGATACATCTTCCTCGCTCCTTATATAAAATTTAATACAGTAATATTATTTTAACTTTTTATTAAACATGATAAGTAATATACTAAAAAAAAATATATGTAAAAAATTTATTACTTTGAAATGTACACTCATATTTTCCTAATAAAGTATATCATTATTCCTTGTATTTAGCAAAATTTTTTCATTTTGTTTGCTAACAAATATTCGTAGGCTTACTTATTTTAAAATTACACTTGTATAATGTAATTATAAATACGTGAATCATTTAAATTGACCTTTTTATCTTTTAAAAGTTCAAAAACTAAGTAAGGTATATCCATATTATATCTAAGAATATTTAATTCTTTAAAAACATCTAAAATAACTAATACTTTAATAACCTCAATATATATAATTTCTTCACTATCACTTAACAAGCTGAAAATCGCTATTGAATTTTGATTTATTTTATCAAAATAATTTAATTTCCTGTAAATTTGTTCAAAATCCTTTCGATGAAAACATAATAAATTCCCTTGTTCTGTATTTATTTTATTATATCCTTCTTCTTTTATTTTAATATAGATGTTAAAATATTTTTCTAATTGTTTTAATACATTTTTTTTATACCTAAAATCTTTAATTAACATTTGTGGCTTTTTAAGACCATTCCATTCATTAATACTTAATGCACATAACACTTCAATATCATCTCTTACTTTATAAAATGGTGCATATTGATACATATTAAAACCTATACCATCTAAGTAATTATCGTTTTCTTGAATAGTTAACCTTAAATGATTCTGCTTTTTGCCTATACATTTTATCTGGTTAATTAACCCTTTTAATACAAATTGAGGAGTTGGATTTCCTACCCCATAAGGTTCTAATTGTTCTATGTTTTTTATTAATTCTATATCGATATCTTTAATTGATAGCTCCATATCTGCTTGTAATTTGGGAATTAAAGTTTGTTTAGTCATATGTGTCTTTGCATATTGATTTAAACGTTCTCTTAATAATTCAATTTTATCTTCGTCAATTGATAATCCAGCTGCCATATCATGTCCACCAAATTTATTCATTATCTCCTTAGTCTGATTAAGAGCATCAAAAATACTAAAACCATCAACACTTCTAGCAGAGCCTGTAGCTACACCATCTTCTATACTTAGAAGAATACTAGGGCGATAATAGCGTTCAGTTATTCTTGATGATACTATCCCAATTACTCCATGATGCCATTTACTAGATGCAACAACTATCACTTTATCATCTTGATAATTAGATTTTTCTATAATCTCTATAGCTTCTTTTATTATTTTGTCTTCAAGCTCTTGACGATTTCTGTTTTCATCATTAAGTTCATCGGCAATCTTAAATGCTTCTATTTCATTTTCTGTCACAAATAATTTAACACCTCTTTTAGCATCACCCATACGCCCTCCTGCATTAAGCCTAGGCGCAACTCTAAATCCAATAAGACCAGATGTTATCTTATTCCCTTCTTTGTAATCACTTTTTTTAAGCAAAGCTTTTAGCCCAACATTCCAAGTAGTTGGTATAGTTTCAAAAGCTAATTTTGTTATAACCCTATTTTCATCAATTAATGGTACAATGTCTGCAACTGTTCCAATAGCAACTATATCTAAATATTTCCAAATAACTTCTATGTTTACTTTATTATGTACTAAGGATATCCCATGTATTAGTTTAAATGTTACCCCTACTCCTGCTAACATATTAAAAGGATATGTACAATCTTCTCTTTTTGGATCAATGACTGCTATAGCTTGAGGCATTTCATCTTGACATTCATGATGATCAGTAATAATTAAATCAAGTCCTATGTTTTTAGCGTAAATACTCTCTTTACAAGCAGCTATGCCTGTATCTACAGTAATTACTAAATCAGTACCTTGACTCTTTATTGCCTCTAATGCTTTATTATTAATACCATACCCTTCTTCTATTCGATCTGGAATATAATAATCCACTTTAGCTCCTAATTCTTTTAAGAAAAGATATAAAATACTAGTACTAGTTATCCCATCTACATCATAATCCCCATATATAGTTATATATTCTTTTTTATCAATAGCAATTAATATTCTATTAACAGCTTGTTTCATTTCTTTCATTAAAAATGGATTATGTAAATGTTTTATTTCAGGATTTAAAAATCTACGCATTTTTTCTTTATTATTTATACCTCTATTTAGTAAAATTTTCGCTATAGGTTTAGGAATATCCGAAAAATTATTTGAATCAAATTCATTTTGTTTGTTTATAATATTCCACATTCTTCTTTTAGGTCTCATACTAACCTCCAATGATTGTCCATAATAAATATAACTTCTTATGTCTATTATAATTCAAGAATAAATTAATTTAAAGAGTATCGATGATTTTAAAAAAAGCAAAAATTACTAAGTCACTTTTTCATCATAAAAGGCGCATCATTTGATGCGCCCAGACTGTCGACAAAGTCAAATTATTATAAACACATAGTAGAGGAATATATATACAAATTAAGTGATGTTTTAAATATTTGATTAGAAAAAATTAGTAAGTGGAGATTGTTATTCCGTTAAAAACCTTAAATGTTTGACCTTAAGGGAGTTTTTAAGGTTTAGGAATAACAATTGGAACGAACTTAGTTTTTCTTCAAAGATTTAACCTGAACGTTTTGTATATATATTTCTCTACGGAAAATTCCTAAATTATTTTTTATCTACAAACTAAGGCGCATCATTTGATGCGCCCTACTTGTCTTTTTTTATATTTATGATTTTGCTTCTTTTTTCTTAAATGTATACCATATAGGACTTGCAATAAATATTGAAGAATAAGTACCACTTAATATTCCAATCATTAAAGGAAGAGCAAAATCTCTTAATGTTGCAACTCCATATCCAACTACCAATAACACAACAATCATAAAAAATGTAGTTAATGAAGTATTAACAGAACGTGTTATTGTTTGAGATATACTTGTATTTATTAATCGATTAAATTCGCCTTTATTCATAGTCTCTTTGTTTTCTCGAATACGATCAAATAATACAATTGTATCATTAATCGAATAACCAACAATTGTTAGCATGGCTGCAATAAAAGAGTTATTAACTGGGATTTTAAAAACTGTATAGATAGTTAATACTATAAAAATATCGTGAATAAGGGCTAATACTGCACTTGCACCAAAAGTATAATCTCTAAACCTAATAGTAATATATATTAACATACATATAGCTGCTATAACTACTGCTATAATTGCATCCTGTTTCATTTCATTACTAATAGTTGCACTTATACTTTCACTAGAAATGGAATCCTTTTCAATATCAAATTCTTCAAACAAAACATCCTCCAAGGCTGTTCTTTGATTTATATCGAGAGTTTGTGTTTTTAAAACAACTTGATTTTTACCAGTAACAACTTGAGCTTGAGGACTTCTATCTCCAGTAGCTTCAGTAACAATAGGTTTAATATTACGTTCAACTTCATCTAATGTAATTTCTTCATCAAAATCTATAACTGTTAATGTTCCACCACTAAATTCAATATCATAATTAAGTATATCATCTATTCTTGCTTGATTAATAGGCAAGAAAGCTAATCCTATAATTATAATAATAGCGGAACCAGTAAACCAAAATTTACGATTTGTTACAAAATCAAATGCCTTAGTTTGTTTTTGTACTCCATATAGTTTTTTACCCTTTAATCCAATCTGCATAAATAAAGTCAATATTAATCGTGTTATAAACAAAGCTGTAATCATAGATATAATAATACCTAATGCTAATGTCTGAGAAAATCCTTTTATAGGTCCAGTTCCTTTCCAAAAAAGAACTGCTGCTGCAATTAATGTAGTTATATTCCCATCAAGAATAGCAGATGTAGCTTTTCTAAATCCTGACTTAATTGAAGATCTTAATGTTTTATCTTGAGCCAATTCCTCTTTTATCCTTGAAAAGATAATAATATTAGCATCTACAGCCATACCTATTGATAATATAATACCTGCTATACCTGGCAAAGTTAAAGTAATATTAAATACATCCAATAATATTACCATAAGAGATGCATATAAAACCAAAGCAATACTAGCAGCTAACCCAGGAATCTTATAAAAAGAAATCATAAATAATAGAACTAAAGCAAGACCAATAGCTCCTGCTAACAAACTAGTATCAATGGCATCTTGTCCAAGTTTTGCACCAACAGTATTAGAACGAAGTTCTTCTAATTCAATAGGCAAGGCACCAATACGAATAGCTGAAGCTAATTCTCGAGCTTCTTCCATATTAGCCATACCTGTAATAATAGCAGTCCCTTGTGTAATAGCTTGCTTAACACTAGGTGCACTAATTGCTTCCTTATCATACTCAATTCTAATAATTTTACCAATATTATTTCTAGTTCCCTCTGCAAATTTTTCTTTACCTTCATTATTTAATTCTAGTTCAACAATATACTCAATAAAACCATCACCTGAATAATCACCTGCAATAGCTTCAGCACTTTCTACATCTTTACCTGTAATAATAATATTATCTTCTTCATCAACAAACTCTAATGCTCCAGGTTTGCCTAATTCTTGTAATATAGCATTAGCATCTGATACTCCTGGAATATCTACATTTATTCTATCATTACCTTCTTTATAAACTTCTGCTTCTGTACTATAATTATCTACACGCTTTTGAATCTTATAAACAGCATCATTCATTTTTTGATTTGTTACTTCTTCACCTTCTGCTGCTTCATAAGTAATACTTACTCCCCCAGCTAAATCAAGACCTAAACTTATCTCTTTAGCACTTCCACTTTTATCTGGTCCAATACCTTCAATTGACGTATAAACACAACCAGCAATTATTAATAAGGTAAGTATTAAGCCGATAAGACTTTTCCCCTTCATATTATTAATTTCCTCCTTTGTATGAATTAATTTATTTTAATTAAATAATGTTCTAAAATTAAAATCTCACTAAAGTAAATTATAGTTTTATGATGAGTATCCGTCAAGGAATTCTTATAAAAATCAAATATTATTTATCCTAATTTAGCTTTTATCATAATAGCTGATTCTATTCTTTTTTTCTCAAGCTGACAACCTATATCGTAAGTTCTTTGGATATCATTATAAAATTGGTAAGCGTTGGCGCTACATCCACCACTACAGTAAAACTTTGCCCAACATTCTTTACATTTTTCTTTTGTATAAACATTACAATTCATAAATTCTTTTTGCTTATTTTTATTTTTTATACCTTCAACAACATTTCCCATTAAAAATTCATCTAATCCAACATATTGATGACAAGGATATAAATCCCCCCAAGGTGTAACAGCTAAATATTCTGAACCTGATCCACAACCAGATAATCGTTTTGAAATACAAGGCCCTTGATTAAGATCTATCATAAAATGAAAGAAATTAAATCCTTTTCCTTGTTCATAACGGTTTAACATTTCTTTGGCTAAATGGTCATATTCTTTAAATAGTATAGGTAAATCTTTTTCTCTAATTCTATAATCTGCTTCTTCTGAAGCTACAACAGGTTCTACTGATATTTGTTCAAAGCCTTCATCAGCTAAATGAAGAACATCACTAGCAAAATCAAGATTGTAATGAGTAAATGTACCTCTAACATAATAATCTTTTTGTCCTCTTTTTTTAACAAACTCTTTAAATCTAGGTAATATTAAATCATAGCTACCTTTTCCATTAGCTGATGGTCTCATTGCATCATTAGTTTTTTTACGTCCATCTATACTTAGAACTACATTATACATATTTTCATTTAAAAATGTTTGAATCTCTTCACTCAAAAGAATACCATTTGTTGTTAAAGTAAATCTGAATTTCTTGTTATATATTACTTCATTTTCTCTTGCGTACTTAACTATTTCTTTAACTACATCAAAATTCATAAGAGGTTCTCCACCAAAAAAATCCACTTCAAGATTACGACGTTTCCCTGAATTTTTTATTAGAAAATCAATTGCTTTTTTCCCTACTTCAAGAGACATCATTGAACGATCTCCGTGATACTCACCTTCTCCAGCAAAGCAATATTTACAACATAAATTACAATCATGAGCAATATGTAAGCAAAGAGCTTTTACAATTGGCTCTCTTAAAGTCAAGTTAGGTATAAACTCTTTATATGTATCCTCAGTAAATAATAGCTCTTTTCTTATTAGTATATTTATTTCTTCAATAGCTTTTTTAATTTGTTCTATATTATATTTATTATTAAGTTGCTGTATAATGCTTGTCTCATCATTTTCTTCATAGAGAGCGATAATATCATATACTATATCATCAACAACATGAATTGCACCACTATATACATCTAACACAATATTAACTCCATTATTTTTATATTGGTGAATCACTTTATTACTCCTCTCGCATTTCATTTCAAACAGATAATAAGCAGCGACATAGTCACTGCTTATATTAAACTAACGATCTATATTCTCACAACTTTGATTTCCTACTGTACAAGAAGTTTTGCAAGCTGATTGGCAAGAAGTTTGACATTCTCCACATCCACCTTTTTTCAAACTATCTTTTAGAGTAGATTTATTTAGTGTTTTGATATACTTCATATAAGCACCCTCCTTTAACCCTTTAACTTGGAATATTATAACATACTCTTAAGATATTTTAAAGTGAATTTTAACTAAACATTCCACCTAATGTTCCCCCACCTAGGCATAATCCTAACATAGTAAATATTTCTTTTGTAGATGATAAATTTTGATTTACTATTACAGATACCAAAATCAAAATAATAAAATAAACAAAACCAGCAAAACATCCCCATAGCCAAGCATTTTCTTGAACTCCTTTGCCAGTAATTAACCCCGTTACTAAAGTAGAAAAAATATAAGTTATAACAACACCTATGTATATTTGACTTGATGAAATATCAAACTTGTATAAAAGAAAAGCTAAAAAAATCAACATTAAAATTGTTATAATATAACCACAGACAACCCCTTTAATTATTGTTACAGGTTTTGACCTCTGAACAGGAACCCTCCTATTTTTTGGTTTATACATTGTTTTACCTCCCACTACGTTATATAATATTATACGAAGTGGATAGTTGAATTATGATTTAAACCTTATTTAAGGTATAATTATAAAACAAATCTATTTCCAACTGTTCAAAAATGCAAACTTGCTCTCAAGGATTTGGATTTTTGTCTTTCATTGCAACTTGCGTACCGCCTGTATTAGGCGGTACATGAGCAAGTTAATAGAAATAAAGAAAAGGGTGAATTAAGATGAAATACGTAGATTTACACGTGCATTCCAATAATTCAGATGGAACTATGACTTCAACTGAACTTGTTAATTATGCCAACGAAAAAGGATTGAAGGCCATTGCCCTTACTGATCATGACACTATAATAGGTGTCCAAGAGGCAAAAAAAGCTGGCAAAAAGTGTAAAACAGAAATTATAAGTGGTATTGAGCTTTCTACCTTATACAACAAGTTAGATATTCATATCTTAGGGTTGTTTATTGATGAAAATAATTCTACATTTATTAAAAAATTGGAAGAGTTTATTAGTTCTAGACATTATAGAAATGAAAAGATGATAAAACAATTAAATAATCTAGGTTTAGATATTAGTAATAAAGATTTGATTAATGAGACAGGAGATGGCGTTATAACAAGAGCACACTTTGCAAGAGTTTTATTAAATAAAGGTTATATATCCTCTATTGAAGAAGCTTTTAAAAAGTATATTGGACAAGGTTGTCCAGCATACATACCAAGAGAAAAAATAACACCAGAAAAAGCTATTAACCTTGTATTAAGTGCTAAAGGAATACCTATATTAGCTCATCCTTTTTTATATAATTTATCAGATGATGAACTCAATAGTCTTGTAAAAAAACTTGCAGAAAAAGGCCTAAAAGGTATAGAAACAATTTATTCATTACACTCTCAAGAGCAAGAACGTTATCTTAGAAATCTTGCTAAAAAGTATAATCTATTAATTTCAGGTGGTTCCGACTTTCACGGAAGTAATAAAGAACATATTGATTTAGGTGTCGGAATGGGTAATCTTAAAGTTCCTTATAGCATTGTAGAGAAAATGAAAAAAGCCCTGTAATATTCAAAGGCTTTTTTTAATGTTTAAACTATTCTTCTTCAGTTTCTTCTTTAACTACCGTAAGATTTGGTTCCATAATAGAAGCAACAGCTTCTTTTTGGATAGGTACTCTTACGCTTTTATTAGTTCCAAATTCAACAATTATAACTTCATTAACGATATCTACAACCTTACCATATAGACCTCCATTTGTTAAAACTGGATCTCCTACTTTAACTTCACTTTGCATTTGTTGTAAAGCTTTTTGACGTTTTCTTTGAGGACGAACCATTAAGAACCATAACAAAGCATAAAAACCAACTAAAACAACTAGCATTGTAATTAAGCCACCACCAGGCGATGGATCCTCTGTTGCATCTGCTAATAGATATAAATATTGTGACAATATAAAAACCTCCTTGTATTTTGTTAAGTTATATTAAAAAATTTTAAGATTGTCCTTGCTTAAAACCTTCAATCTTATCATTTTTATATTTAGTATAATTATTTGCTTCAATTGCATTTCTTATTTCTTCCATCATTGTATTATAAAAATATAAATTGTGCAAGACACACAAACGCATGCCTAGCATCTCTTTAGCCTTTAACAAATGTCTTATATATGCTCTACTATACACTTTACAGGCAGGACAACCACAGTTTTCTTCTATAGGTTTGCCATCCAACTGATACTTTGCATTTAGAAGATTCATCTTCCCATGATTCGTGTAAACATGACCGTGACGTCCATTTCTTGTTGGATATACACAATCAAAAAAATCTACACCTCGTTCAACACATTCTAATATATTTTCAGGTGTACCAACTCCCATTAAGTAAGTTGGTTTATTTTTTGGAAGAAATGGTACAACCTCCTCTAATATTCTATACATCTCAGAATGAGATTCACCTACTGCAAGCCCTCCAATAGCATAGCCAGGTAATTCTAAATTTGATATTATTTTTGCATGTTCTACTCTAATATCTTCATAAGTTCCACCTTGATTAATACCAAATAACAACTGACTTTGATTGATAGTTTCTTCTAACGAATTAAGTCGGTTTAATTCTTTAGAACAACGTTTTAACCATCTTGTAGTACGGTCAACTGAATCCTTCATGTATTCTCTTGTAGCTGGATGTGGTGGGCATTCATCAAATGCCATTGCTATAGTTGAAGCAAGATTAGATTGAATTTGCATACTTTCTTCAGGACCCATAAATATTTTCCTTCCATCAACATGTGAAGAGAAGTAAACACCTTCTTCTTTTATTTTCCTTAAACTTGTTAATGAAAAAACTTGAAAACCACCTGAATCAGTTAGTATAGGTTTATCCCAAACCATAAATTTATGCAAACCACCAAGGTCTTTTATAACATTATCACCAGGCCTAACATGTAAGTGATACGTATTTGATAATTCTACTTGACATTTTACTTGTTTTAAATCTATAGTAGATACCCCGCCTTTTATAGCAGCTGCTGTTCCAACATTCATAAAAACAGGAGTTTGAATTATACCGTGTACAGTGTGAAATTCTCCCCTTTTTGCTCTTCCGTCAACATTGAGTATATTATACATTATTGTTTCACCAATCCTTTTTTATCAAAGGGTTTAAATACTCTTCTACGCCTATGACAAAGTATACCCTTAATTTCCCAACTTTTCAAGAGAAAGTTATTGAATTAAATACTTCAATTTTCTTTCATTATATATTTTTCCTGTATATTTAATACTTATTAATTTTTTATAATCCAATCTTTCATTGCTCCATATACTTGCTATTCTTTCTTAAGTTATATATAATTGAGGTAATTTTATTATTTTAATTAAGTAGTACTATGATATACTACTACTTTAAGTTAAATGAAAGGAATGAATTTTTATGGCTGGTTCAATATTAGGTGATTTATTTAAAATTTCAACTTGGGGCGAATCTCATGGTAAAGCATTAGGTGTTGTAGTTGACGGTTGTCCTGCTGGACTTGATCTTACTGAAGCTGATATTCAATATGATCTAGATAGGAGAAAACCTGGTCAATCTCCTTTTACTACACCAAGAAAAGAAAATGATGAAGTTGAAATTCTATCAGGTGTTTTTGAAGGTAAAACTACAGGAACTCCTATATCTTTAATTATTTTTAATAAAAATCAACGTTCAAAAGATTATTCACATATAAAGGATGTATATAGACCTGGCCAATCAGATTATACATATGATAGCAAATATGGTTATAGAGATTATCGTGGTAGTGGGCGTTCTTCTGGACGTGAGACTGTAGCAAGAGTTGCATCAGGAGCTATAGCCAAAAAAATATTAATTTCATTAGGTGTTGATATAACTGCATACACTTCTTCAATTGGTCCAATTAGTGTTAATCCTAATAATTTTAACAAAAATTATATTATGAATAATTTTCTATATATGCCTGACCAAGAAGCAGCAGTAAAAGCTGAAAAGTATTTATCAAATCTTATTAAAGACAAAAATTCTTCTGGTGGAACTATAGAATGTACTGTTGACAATATACCAAAGGGACTAGGAGATCCTTCATTTGATAAATGTGATGCATTAATAAGTAAAGCCCTTATGTCAATAGGTGCTGTAAAAGGTATAGAAATCGGAAGTGGTTTTGAAGCTAGTAAAATGACTGGTTATGAACATAATGATTTTTATAAATATGATGAAAAAGGTGATTTATCAAAACATACCAATAACTCAGGCGGTATAATTGGTGGTATAACAGATGGCAGCCAAATATTCTTAAGAGTTGCTATTAAACCTACACCATCTATTGAGAAAACTCAACCAACAGTAAATAAATTTGGTGAAAACATTGAAATAAATATTCATGGAAGACATGACCCTATTATCGTTCCTAGGGCTGTAGTAGTCGTTGAATCAATGGTAGCACTAACACTTGTTGATTTATTACTAAAAAGCATGACTACGAGAATGGATATTATTAAAAAAGTTTTTTGTTAATTTAACTAATAATAAGTCTAGGGCTATTGAAACAGCTCTAGACTACCTTATTATTCAAATATACCTTTTTCACCCAACCAATTAATAAAGTGCCTATCAACAATTTCAACTCCACTATGATTAAGATGAGCATCATCCCTAAAATTCTCATTAACTAATAATTGTTCTTCAATATTAACTATATTATAATCAATATATGCTACATTTTGTTCTTGTGCAAATTCATTTATTTTATCATGAATAAATTCATAATTGCTGATTTTTTCCATTGATACATTTGCTACTGGCGCTGTTACTAATACCACTTCAATATTATTTTGTTTAGCTAATTGAATTAATTTTTTCACATAATTACGTTGAGTTTTATCAAACAACCAATCTCTTGCATCAAAATCATTAAATTGATTGTCTTCTTCTTTTTCAGACTTAGGTATTATAATATCAGCATACACATATCCTTTTGATTTATAATACTCTGTTCCTAATGGCAATTCTTCTTTATTTTCATTTTCAGTTTGTACACGATATTTATTTACCCAGTCTTTTAATTGTTTGTCAAAATATGATAACATATCTGGTTGATATCTAATAGTTTTAATATAATACTTTACTTTTTCATTTATGGGAAAAACATCACTAATATATTCATCTATTAACTCTGACGGCCTAACAGATTCCATAAATAAATCAGCTTGTTTTAAATTAAAAGGTTCATCTAACATATCCCAATATATTTCAAATACAACTATCTTAGGTTTTTGATATTCCAATACTTCTTTTAGAACATAATAACTAGTATCAGGATGTTGTAAAGGTGTTCCAAGTTGAAAAGAACTTGTTCCTAATTCTTCATCAAAGATTTCTGGGTCAAAAGTACAATAAGAATGAGAAGAACCTATAAAAACCATATCAATGCTATCTCTATCTTGTTCATAGAACTCTTCAAATCTTCTTTTTGCATAAGATGCAAATTGATTTTTAGCAGCTACACTTTCAAACCATTCGCCTATTAGAAATATTATTATTACTAACCCACAAACAAAAATCATACTTTTAATTATTCGATTAAAATTGGAAATAAATGAATTCATTTGCATTATAAAAAACTCCCATCGTAAGTACATAAATTAGGATTATATAATAAAAAGACCATCTTACTATAAAATTCACCTTCAGTAAACGTTCATGTATGCTTTCTTTTCTGCTTAGCCATTGAATCATAATTAATATTAATATGGATAAAGCTATAGAAAGCATCTCTATTAAATTAACACCCATATTAATTATCACTTCATAAACATAGTTCAAATCAGTCCATTGTTCCGATTGATTAAACAAGTTTTTAATTATAAACAATGCATCATTTAAATTATTTGCTCTAAAAAATACCCAACCAAAACATACTAAGATAAAGGTTATTACAATTTGAAAAAATCCTAATATACGAGGCACCCGATTTAATTTCACAAAATTTATCAACCGCACTTTAACTGGTCTTGTTATATATCCAACAATCTGATAAATCCCATGAATAGCTCCCCATATTACAAAAGTCCAACTAGCTCCATGCCATAAACCACTAATTAAAAAAGTAATAAAAACATTGAAGAAAAATCTAGGTATTCTAACCCTACTTCCACCCAAAGGTATATATAAATAATCCCTAAACCAAGTTGATAATGATATATGCCAACGTCTCCAAAACTCACGAATTGATTTAGCAAAATATGGACGTTTAAAGTTTGTCATTAAGTCTATTCCTAATACTTTTGCCACACCTATTGCTATATCAGAATAGCCACTAAAATCACAAAAAATCTGAAAAGCAAATAAAAACGTAGCTATTACAAAATACAGGCCTTCATATTCATTAGGCTGGTTATAAATAGTATTAACAACTACTGCTACTCTATCAGCAATAACAACTTTCTTAAAAAAACCAATAAGCATTAATTTTAATCCTGAAACAATTCTATTGATATCAAATTTATGTTTTTTGTAAAATTGGGGTATTAATCTTTCTGATCTTTCAATGGGACCTGCAACAAGTTGAGGAAAAAAAGATACATACAAAGCAAATACTCCAAAATGCTTCTCTGGTTTTATCTTTCCTCTATATACATCAATTGTATAACTCATAGTTTGAAAAGTATAAAATGATATCCCCATAGGTAGTAAAATTTCAAAACTATCTAACCCTGAATAACTCATATTAAACACAGATAAAATTCCACTAAGTGATTGGCTGAAAAAAAGCATATACTTGAAATAAAACAATATCCCTAAATTAGTACATAAACTAATAGATAATAATAATTTTTTTTTCTTCTTACTAATAGTTTGTCCTATTGCTAATGATGCAAAATAATCTATTATAGTTGAAATAATAATTAATATAATATATTCAGGTTTCCAAGCCATATAAAAATAATAACTACATACAAGCAACAAAAACCATCTAAATTTAGAAGGCAAAACAAAATATAAACCTACTACTATTACAAAAAATATTAAGAACTGAAAAGAATTAAAAAGCATGAGACACCTCTCTCATTTTTCCTATTATGTTTTTTAAATCCCTTTTATTATAGTGGATTAGTAATAAATCTTCAACACTGACTTTTTTCACTAGTCTCCTTTCTCCCTATGTCTTTTTGTTGACATTTAATAATAATAGTGTATAATTTATGTTTAGTATACCTAAACTACTTGTTTAGTCCATATAATCTTTATTGTAAAAGGCTAGGTGTTTTTATGAAGATAGGACAAAAAATTAAACGTTTACGAATGCAGAAAAATTTAACTCAAGAAGAACTTGCTGACCGTTCTGAGCTTTCTAAAGGTTTTATTTCTCAGCTAGAGAGAGATTTAACATCGCCTTCTATTACAACGCTAGTAGATTTACTTCAGTGTCTTGGTACCAACCTAAGAGATTTTTTTAATGATATAGAAGATGAACAAGTTGTTTTTAAGAACAAAGATTATTTTATCAAAGATGATAAAGAGCTTAAAAATAAAGTAAAATGGATTATTCCTAATGCGCAAAAAAATATTATGAAACCAATTTTAATTGAATTAGAACCTGGTGGTTCTTCTTGGAGAGATGATCCTCATATAGGGGAAGAATTTGGGTATATTTTAAGTGGAACAATTAACATATATATAGGTAGTAAAGTTTATAAAGCTAAAAAAGGAGAATCCTTTTATTTTGCTACTAATAAAACTCATTATATTAAAAATATAGATAAAACAAAAGCTACTTTAATATGGGTGAGTTCTCCACCAAGTTTTTAAATAAATGGTATTATTATTAAAGGGCGATTCTTGAATCGCCCCTACATTATAATAAATTAATATTTTATTGTGGAAAGCCTACTTTTTTCTTTACTTTTCTTAATGTCTTATTAGCTAAATAACTTGCTTTTTCTGCATTTGTTTTTATTATTTCATTTATATAAGCTTTGTCTTTTGATAACTCTTTGTACTTAGTCTGTAATGGTCTTAAACCTTCTACAACAGCTTCTCCTACAGCTTTTTTTAAATCGCCATATCCTTTGCCTTCAAAATTAGCAACTGCCTTAGTCACATCAATCCCAGTCATAACACTATAGATATCTAATAAGTTTCTAATTCCAGCCTTTTCTTCTGAATAACGGATCTCTCTATCAGAATCAGTAACTGCTCTTTTAATCTTTTTCATAATTACATCTGGTTCATCTAATACAGAAATATAAGCATTAGGATTCTCATCAGATTTTGTC
>JBKGYG010000030.1:0-21330 GCA_046546235.1 Eubacteriales bacterium
TTAAGACACCGCCCTTTCACGGCGGTAACAGGGGTTCGAGTCCCCTATGGGTCATTATCGGTGGCGATGCGTCTATGGGAAACACCCGTTCCCATACCGAACACGAAGGTTAAGCCATAGACGGCCGATGGTACTTGGTTGGAGACGACCTGGGAGAGTAGGTGGCTGCCGATTTTTTAGTTAATACAAATATTCATTTATAATTCTGCATTTAAGTGGATATTATAAAATGTTTATCATATAATATAATTGGAAGCAATATGGTTTTGGCGCCATAGCCAAGTGGTAAGGCAGAGGTCTGCAACACCTTTATCATCGGTTCAAATCCGATTGGCGCCTTTATATCGCGGGATGGAGCAGTATGGTAGCTCGTCGGGCTCATAACCCGAAGGTCAGAGGTTCAAATCCTCTTCCCGCTACTCTTTAACACTCATAAATGAGTGTTTTTTTGTTAAATAGGAAAGTTCTACTTTTGAGATCATCGGGACTTGATACATGTACCAATTGTACAACACACCAATTTTTCGTAGGGGCGTATCACGATGCGCCCATTTTTTAATTAAGAGTATTCAATCGGCTGGGACAAATCGCTGCGAAGCCACTTTTGTCCTTATATAAGAAAGAGTCCTATTTTTCAAATAATTGGTTCTTATAATATGTCTGTGTAACAGTGGGAGATGTAATGATATTATAAATTAACAATCTGATTTATACTTGAATATTCTTGTTTTTTTAAGTAAAATAAGATAAAGTGAATTTAAGATTTTCTTCATTATTAAATAAAATATAGAGTTAAATGAAGGAAGGGAATGAATATTATATGGATATTAGTGTTGGAGATATTGTTAAACTGAAAAAGCCACATCCATGTGGTAGCTATGAATGGGAAGTTTTAAGAACAGGCATTGACTTTAAATTAAAATGTATAGGATGTAAACATCTCATTATGGTCCCAAGAAAAAAAATAGAAAAAAGGATAAAGGAAGTTAAAAATACTTGATATTATTTAGTTAATATGTTATTATAATTTATTGTGAGACATCCTTGCTCTTTTCTATGAGAAGGGGGCCAAAGTCCAAAAGGAGGTGCAAAGAATGAATAATTATGAATTAGCAGTAGTTATTAATGGAAAAGTTGATGAAGAAGTAAAGACTACTACCATAGAAAAAGTAAAAGAGTACGTTACTCGTTTTGGTGGTACAGTTACTAATGTTGATGATTGGGGTAAGAAAAAACTTGCTTATGAGATCAATAAAGTAAAAGAAGGATTCTATTACTTCATACATTTTGAGGCTGATTCTAATGTTCCATTAGAGGTAGAGAGAAGACTACGTATAATGGAACAAGTTTTAAGATTCTTATTTATTAGAAAAGAAGATTAGTAAATAATGGGGGGAAAATTATGAATAAGATTATATTAATGGGAAGACTAACAAGGGACCCCGAAGTTCGTTACTCTCAAGGTTCAAATCCAATTGCAATAGCAAGGTATACTTTAGCAGTTAACCGTATTTATAAAAGAGAAGGAGAACCTGATGCTGACTTTATCAATATTGTTGCATTTAGAAAAGCCGGAGAATTTGCTGGAAAATATTTTAGAAAAGGTCAATTAGTTGCCGTGTCTGGACGTTTGCAGATACGTACTTATGATGATCAAGACGGTAAACGTCAATATTTTACAGAGGTTATTGTAGAAGATCAATATTTTGCTGAAAGCAAAGCTTCAACAGAGGCACAAGCTTCACAAAATACAACTCCATCTACACCTGCTCCATCAAATGAAACATCAGAAGGATTTACACCTATTGATAATAGTTTTGATGATGAGGACGATTTACCATTTTAAGAGAATAAGGATATTTCATATAAATATGTAATTTAAAGGAGGTTTTTACTATGCCTGGTCCAAGAAGAAGAGGTGGACGTAGAAGAAGACGTGTTTGTTCATTTTGTGCAGATAAATCTAAATATATTGACTATAAAGATGTAAATAAATTAAGGAGATATGTTTCTGAGAGAGGTAAAATTCTTCCAAGAAGAATTACCGGAAATTGTGCAAAGCATCAAAGAGCTTTAACTATAGCGATAAAAAGAGCTAGACATATTGCGTTAATACCATATACTGTAGATTAGATTAAGTACCCTGGAATTTACCAGGGTTTTAATTTTTTTATGAAAGTCACTTTTAGAGTATCGGGACTTGATACCTGTCCGAGGTCAGTGGAAAAGTCTTGTTTTTATTATAATGAATGAATGTGATATATATTTAGATGCTCCAAAAAAGTAAGGTTGGACTTTACAGGGTCTTCAACGAAAAAAGCACGCTACTTTATTCTAGGAGCTCTATTTATGAAACAATTAATGATTAGAACATGTATCAATTGAACAAGCTTAGTCGAGCAAGTTCGCATAATTTAGAGATGTTGTTTGAGCGGTTAGTTATATTGAAAATGTCAATTCCAAATCAATGTCAGCAAGTTTGTAATTGCTCTTTTCATCTTACCCTCAAAATGATATAATTAATAATTAGAGATTGTATGAATTTTAATGATGAAGAGAGGCAGGAGTATAGTATGTCTTTTGTTGATGGGGACCTTGATATTACAAGAAAAATTAAGCACATAGAAAAACTTAAAAGTAGTTTATTAAGTCAAATAGCTGATTTATTTGTGAGTATGTCTGAAGAAGACCAACTTGAAGGAGATACAAGTGTAGGAATTTTAGCAGATATTCTTATATTGACATATTTATTATCTAATAAATTAGGAACACCTAATGAAGCATTAGATTTGAAAGTAATTAATAAATTAAAATTAGCCATAATTGAGAATGAAAACAATGCTTCAGATTGGCATAATGAATTAACATTGTTACAAAAACATTTAATTAAAACTAGGACTTATTAGTGGAGGGTAAAAAATGCAGCAACAACGCTTTAATTTCACTAGTGATTTTATGTTATTAGTAGCTATTCTACTTTCAAGCATATTAATTGGTATTTCTACTTCTTATTTAATATTTGAATTTATTTTAGCTATACCTATTATTATATATGTTTATAAGAAGGATGTGAACAATGTAATAATGGGAATAGTAATTATTAATTTAATAATACATACATTAATGTTTGATTATTTTAGTAGTTTTATCGTTTTTTCTTTGTTTTTATTACCTTCAATTTTTTTAGGACGATTATTAAAGTCAAATAGGTCTTTAGCTCATACAGTAGCATTTGTTACATTGTTTTATTTTATGAGTGTTATTGTTGTTATATTTTTGTATAATCAATTTAATGATATTGATGTATTTGAAGAATATGATAAATATGTAGAGCAGCAATTAGAGGATCTTGAGTTTGATGAGATGCTTGAAGAAAATGGGAATGAAAACTTATTAGATTTAAACGAAATGAGAGATACTATACAACAATATTATTTAGCTGCATTATTCATTTTTTCTCTTGTTTTAATATTTTTACAAACTCTATTTGCAAGAATTATATTAAATAAGTTAGGATGGTTAAAATTCGAACTAAAAAGGTTATTAACCTATAACCCGCCTAGAAGTTTTTTGTTATTCTTCATAGGTTTATTTATGTTAAAAAGTTTAGTTAACAATCCTCCTATGGAGTTAACTGTAGAAAATTTGATTGTAATATGTGGTATTGTATTTTTTGTGATAGGATTATTCTTTGAAGTTTTTTTAATATATCAATCAAAAACGCCTTATTCTAAAATTTTGTTAGTAATACTTACTATAATTTGCTTAATAGCTCTACCAAATTATTTTATATGGGTTGGTTGTATTGAGGTTCTATTAAGATTAAGAGATAAATTTTCAAAGTCAGTTGGATAGCGTGAATACCTCAAAAAAGGGGCAGTGAAATATGGAACATAAAGATAAATTTAAGTCTAAAATTGAAAGTTATTTTAATTGGTCATTGATATATTTTGCTTTATCCTTTATATTATCTATAATTATTTTTGTAAAGGATAAAGAACTTGGATTATGGGCTTTTGGTATATCATTTATATTGTTTTTGCTAAGCCTTGTTTTGGTGTATTTCATTAAAAAGAAAGTAATGAGTGATGTTATTAGTTTCGCATTGGATTTTGGAGTTATACAAAAAAACTTTTTATATAAGTTTCCAATACCATATGTATTGTTGGATTTGGAAGGTAAAATAAAATGGTATAATGAGCAGTTTGAAATGGTTTATAACGAAGAAGAAAAAATATTAAATGAACCAATACAAAATATTATATCAGATATATCAAAAGATATGTTGCTAGAAAATAAAGGGGAACTTATTAAAGGACATTTTAAATTAAATGAAAAATATTACAGATATGAAATAAAAAGTATTTATAATAGGCGAATTATAAATAATGAGGAAGAAATTAAAAAGGAAGAGGCTTCTGATGTTATTACTATGTTCGCTGTATACTTATTTGATGAAACTTTAGTTAAAGAAATGGAAAAGAAAATTAAAGATCAGCGAACAATAATTGGCTTATTATATATTGATAATTATGAAGAATCACTACAAAGCATTGAAGAAGTAAGAAGACCACTTTTGGTAGCATTAATAGATCGTAATATTAATAAATTTTCTCAAAGCATAGATGCGGTTGTAAGAAAGTTTGAAAAGGATAAGTACATTTTTGTATTTCAGAATAAATATTTACATCAATTACAATCTAACAAGTTTTCTATTTTAGACGATATACGAACAATTAACATTGGTAACGAAATGCCAGTTACATTAAGTCTAGGGTTGGGTGTGAATGGAGATTCATTCCAGAAAAATATAGATTTTGCACGTATTGCTATTGATTTAGCTTTAGGCCGTGGGGGAGATCAGGCAGTAGTAAAAGATAATGACAAACTATATTATTATGGTGGTAAAACAAAAGTTGTAGAAAAAAGTACACGTGTGAAAGCTAGGGTAAAGGCACATGCATTTAGAGAAATTCTAGAGGCTAAAGATAAAGTTCTTATAATGGGACATAAATTACAAGATCTTGATTCTATTGGAGCGGCAATTGGAATATATAGAGGAGCACAAGTGTTAAATAAAAAAGCTCATATTATTATTAACGAAGTAACTACATCTGTAAGGCCTTTATACGAACTATTTATTAAGGACGATAATTATGATGAAGAGATGTTCATAGATAATAATGATGCTATTGCAATGGTAGATGAGCATACTCTTTTGGTTGTTGTAGATGTAAATAGACCAAGTTACACAGAATGCTCTGAATTATTAGGAATAGTACCTAGTATTGTTGTTTTTGATCACCATCGTGCTAGTTCTGAGTATATTGATAATGCTGTGTTATCTTATGTAGAGCCGTATGCTTCATCAACTTGTGAGATGATAGCCGAGTTATTACAATATATGGTAGATAATGTTAAACTAAAACCACTTGAAGCAGATGCATTATTTGCAGGGATAACAGTTGATACTAAAAATTTTATGGTTAAAACAGGAGTGAAAACTTTTGAAGCAGCAGCTTTTTTAAGGAAGAGTGGAGCGGATGTTGTTAGAGTAAGAAAGCTTTTTAGAAATGATATTGACTCATATAAAGCTAGGGCTGAAGCTATTAGAAATGCAGAAATATATAAAGATGACTTAGCAATTACTTATTGTCCTTCAGAAGAAATTGAAAGCCCAACAGTTGTTACAGCTCAAACTGCGGATGAACTGCTTAATATAACTGGTATTAAAGCATCATTTGTCATAACAAAAATCGATAATATTATTTATATTAGTGCTCGTTCAATAGATGAAATTAATGTTCAATTAATTATGGAAAAACTCGGTGGAGGAGGGCACCTTAATGTAGCAGGCGCCCAACTTGAAGATTATTCTGTTAAAGAAAGCATAAAATTGTTAAAAAAGAATATAGATGAATTAGCTGAGGAAGGTGAATTATAATGGAAATTATTTTGTTAGAAGACGTTAAAAAACTTGGGAATAAAGGTGAAGTAGTTAAAGTCAATGATGGTTATGCTAGAAATTATATTATTCCTAAGAAATTAGGTGTTGAGGCTACAAATCAATCTAAAAACGAGTTAAATCTAAAAAGACAAGCAGAGGAAAAAAGAAAGAAAGAGATATTAGAAGAAGCAAAAAAATTGGCAGAGCAAATTAATAATTCAAGGATAACTATAAAAGTTAAAGCAGGAGAAGGAGGGCGATTATTTGGCTCTGTTTCTTCAAAAGAAATAGTTAAAACAGCGAAAGAACAAATAAATTTAAAGATTGATAAGAAAAAAATGCAGCTAATAGAACCAATTAGGACATTGGGTACAACTATTGTACCAATTAAGGTTCATCCGAAAGTAACTGCAGAGCTTAAAGTAAAGGTAATAGAAGATAATTAGTTTTATTATAAACTAACTAGCAAAGATACACTTTTAGGCTAAACTTTCCCAAGGAGGAGTCGCGGATGGATGAAGCGGTATTAAAAAAGGTACTTCCCCATAGTCTAGAAGCAGAACAATCTGTGATAGGCTCTATGTTGTTAAATCGAGAAGCTATTGCTATTGCATCCGAATTTATAAGGGGCGATGATTTTTATCAAAAACAACTTGGGGTAGTATTTGAATCAATGATTGAACTATACAATGGTAATCAACCTGTTGATTTGGTAACATTACAGAATATACTGACTCAAAAAAATGTATTAGAGCAGATCGGTGGAATCAAGTATCTTTCAGATTTGGCTGGTGCTGTTCCCACATCTGCTCATATTAAAAATTATGCAGTTATAGTTAAAGAAAAAGCAATTTTAAGACGCTTAATTAGAGAATCTGAGCAAATAGCTAGTGAGTGTTATCAAAATAAAGATAAGCTTGAAGTTATTCTTGATTCAGCAGAAAAAAGGATTTTTAATCTTATACAAAACAGGAATGCTTCAGACTTTGCTCCAATAAAAGAGATTGTTCTTTCAACATTAGAGAACATTGAAAAAGCACATCAAAACCAGGGGCAAGTGACAGGTATAGAAACAGGATTTTCTGATTTGGACTATAAAACTTCTGGGCTTCAACCTTCAGATTTTGTTTTGATAGCAGCAAGGCCTTCAATGGGAAAGACAGCTTTTGCTTTAAATGTTGCACAGCATGTTTCTATAAAGGAAGATGTTCCTACAGCGATTTTTAGTTTAGAAATGTCAAAAGAACAGCTAGTTAATCGCTTGTTATGTTCAGAATCTATGATAGATGCTCAAAAAGTTAGGACAGGAAACTTAGAGGAAACAGATTGGGAAAAAATTGCAGAAGGATCTGCTGTTTTAGCAAAAGCTCCTTTATATATTGATGATACGCCAGGGATATCAGTATCTGAAATAAGAGCAAAATGTCGCAAATTAAAATTAGAAAAAGGTTTAGGGTTAATATTAATAGATTATTTACAACTTATGTCTAGTGGAGGAAAAAGAATTGAATCAAGGCAACAAGAAATATCTGAGATATCAAGGTCCTTAAAAGCATTAGCTAGAGAAATGGAGGCTCCAGTTGTTGCATTATCACAATTGAGTCGTGCTTGTGAGGCTAGAGCAGATCACAGACCTATGCTTTCTGATTTAAGAGAGTCAGGAGCTATTGAGCAAGATGCAGATGTTGTTATGTTTTTGTATAGAGATGAATATTATAATCCTGATACTGAAGCAAAAAATCAAGCTGAATTGATTGTTGCTAAACAACGTAATGGCCCAACTGGGACTATTAACCTTGTGTGGTTAGGACAATATACAAAGTTTGTTAATATGGAAAGATAAATTAAAATAATTATTTATCAGGTGGTACATAAATAAAGTAGTGATTGTATAAATTTATTTTTTGTGATATATTTTATATATATATTTTTGAGCTTATAAACAAAATAAAACGTATTATGTGAGATTTGGGAGGTAATTATTATGTCAACATCTAGAGTGCTCAAGTGGGTTACAGGAGGACTAGAGGCATTATTAGGAATACCTATTTTAGGAGCTACAATTATTATAGGTTTTTTATGGATACCGCTATTTGTAATGTTAGCATTACATATTGTCACATTAGTATTAACTAAAAAAGATAATGGCAAGACAACAGGAAGTATATTAGGAATTATAACTTCTTGTATAGGTTGGATTCCTATCGTTGGAATGATTATGCATATTTTATCTGCGATTTTCTTAATGATAAGTGCGGCAACGCCTGACGATAAAGTTCAAGCTGATAATGTAGCATAAAGACAAAAAAACACCTTTTAATAGGTGTTTTTTTGGTTTATAGCTTTTTTAAAAATTACCGGTCATAAAATATGTATACTAAAAAATGCATTAGGAGGTTAGATATAGAGTAAAGTAGCTACAATCTTCATTTAAACATTTTTGTATAAATATATTACATATTCTTGTATAATTGTAAATATATGGTATAATATTAATTAATTGGTAATAATTTACAAAAGTGGAGGGGTAAAATGCGTAAGATACAAGAGATAAGATACATAATATCAGATGCTTCAAAAAGGTTAGATGTAGAACCTCATGTTTTAAGATATTGGGAGGAAGAGCTTGAACTAGATATACCTAGAAATGAATTAGGACATAGATATTATAGGGAAGAAGATCTTATGGTGTTAGAGAATATTAAGAGGTTAAAAGAACAAGGATTTCAGTTAAAAGCTATTAAGATGTTATTGCCAAATATTGATCAAGTTGAAGGTATGACTGATGGAGATATTACTTCTGAGTTAAAAGGACATGAAGATAGATTAGTAAATAATGCAGAAGAAAATCATTTAACAACTGTACCTAATAATAATAAATTTAAGCAATTTCAAGCATTAATGAGGGATATGTTTGAATCAGCTTTAGAGGAGAATAATACGAAAATTACCGATAATATCTCGGATAGTATAATAAAGCAAATAGATTATTTATTAAGAATTAAAGAAGAAAGAGAAGAAGAAAGGTTTAAAAAGCTTGATCAGACAATTAGAGAATTTCAAAAAATGAGACAAGAAACTGCTATATCTAAACAAAAAGGTTTGAAATTATTTTTTAAAAAAAATAACAAACTCGTCTAATGACGAGTTTGTTATTTTGAGTATTATTATTCAGGTTGAGGTGCGTCTACAGGACAAACGTCAGTGCAAGCACCACAATCTATACAAGTATCAGCATCAATTAAGTATTTACCGTCCCCTTCAGAAATAGCGTCTACTGGGCACTCTGGTTCACATATACCACAACTAATGCATTCATCTGAAATTTTGTAAGCCATCTAATTACCTCCTCTAAAAAAATTATGTCACGTTAATTTTATAACATTATATATAATAATACAAGTATAATTTTACATTTTTAATCATTTGTAATGACGTCTAAGTTATAGGATGTTAATATTTCTTTTGCAATTTTGATTTGCTCTTTTGAAGGTTCTTTAGTATTTTTAAGACGGTATTCATAACCAAGTTCTTCCCATTTATATTCCCCCATTTTATGAAAAGCAAGTAATTCAACTTTATCTATGCAAGTAAGTTTAGATAGATAAGAGCCAAGTTTATGAATATCATCTTCATTATCTGTTAAATTAGGAACAAGAACATAACGAACCCAAGTAGGTTTTTTGATTTCTTCTAAATAATTCATAAATTTTAATGTAGGTTTTAATTCTACATTTGTTAAATTTTTGTATTTTCTAGGGTTAGAGCTTTTGATATCGAGTAGAACTAAATCTGTGTAAGATAATAATTCTTTTACTGTTTCATTTAAAATATAGCCTGAGGTGTCTATTGCTGTATGAATATTATTTTCCACACAAGCTTTAAGTACTTCTAGGACAAATTTAGTTTGTAATAAAGGTTCTCCTCCAGTAATTGTAACACCGCCACCTGAAAAATGCATATAAGAACGATATTTTAATATTTCTTCTACTAAAGAATTAACATCCATTTCTTTTCCGCCTGATAGTTTCCAGGTGTCCGGATTGTGACAATATTGACATCTTAAAGGGCAACCTTGCATAAAGATTACAAATCTAATTCCTGGTCCATCTACAGTGCCACAAGATTCTAGTGAGTGAATACGTCCTTTTATAGTCATGGTTTTCACCCTCTTCCCATAGATTAAAAGTTAACTTTCGACTTATGCTCGTTCATGGAATGTACGGTTAATAACGTCTAGTTGTTGTTCTTTTGTTAATTTAACAAAGTTGACAGCATAACCTGAAACACGAATAGTTAACTGTGGATATTTTTCTGGATGTTCCATAGCATCCAATAACGTTTCTCTGTCAAAAACATTAATATTTATATGATGCCCTTTATCATGAAAATATCCATCAAGCAAACTAGCAAGGTGATTAATACGAGCTTCTTTATTCTTACCCAAAGCTTTAGGAACAATAGAAAAGGTATAAGATATCCCATCTTCAGCATGTTCATAAGGTAATTTAGCTACTGAAGCCATAGAAGCTATGGCACCATTTTTATCACGTCCATGCATAGGATTTGCACCAGGTGCAAATGGTTCTCCTGCTTTTCTTCCATCTGGAGTGCTGCCAGTTTTCTTTCCGTAAACTACATTAGAAGTTATTGTAAGTATAGACAATGTAGGTACTGAATCACGATAAGTCTTATGTTTTCTAAGTTTATTCATAAAGTCTTCTACAACTTTTTTTGCGATATTATCCACACGATTATCATTATTACCAAATGCTGGATATTCTCCTTCAACTTTATAATCAATTGCTAAGCCATCTTTATTTCTCATAACTTTTACCTTTGCAAATTTCATAGCAGAAAGAGAATCAGCTACAACTGATAGTCCGGCGATACCACAAGCAGAAGTTCTTAAAATATTTTTATCATGTAATCCCATTTGAAGACTTTCGTAGCTATACTTATCATGCATATAGTGAATAATGTTCAAAGTGTTAATATAAAGTTGAGCAAGCCAATCCATTACTTGGTCAAACTTCTTAACTACTTCATCATATTCAAGATATTCTGAAGTAATAGGGGCATACATAGGACCTATTTGTTCACCAGTTTTTTCATCTTTTCCACCATTTATAGCATAAAGTAAGGCTTTTGCTAAATTAGCACGAGCACCAAAGAATTGCATTTGCTTCCCTATTCTCATAGCAGATACACAGCAAGCAATACCATAGTCATCACCATACCAATAGCGCATAAGATCATCATTTTCATATTGAATTGAGCTTGTATCTATTGATACTTTAGCAGAGAAATTTTTAAAGTTAGTAGGTAAATGTTCTGACCATAAAACAGTTAAATTTGGTTCTGGGGCAGGGCCTAAAGTGTATAAAGTATTAAGAACTCTAAAACTATTTTTTGTTACAAGAGTTCTTCCGTCAACCCCTTGACCACCAATACATTCAGTTACCCAAGTAGGATCTCCTGAGAATAATTCATTGTATGCAGGAGTACGTAAGAATCTAACCATCCTGAGTTTTATTACAAATTGATCTATTAGCTCTTGAGCTTCTTTCTCAGTTAAAGTTCCATTTTTAAGGTCTCTTTCTATATAAATATCTAAAAATGTTGAAACACGACCTAATGACATAGCAGCTCCGTCTTGTTCTTTAATAGCGCCAAGATATCCAAAATAAGTCCACTGTACTGCTTCTAAGGAATTTTTTGCAGGTTGACTAATATCATAACCATATGATTGTGCCATTTCTTTTAAGTCATTTAGTGCTTTTATTTGTTCTGATAATTCTTCCCTAAGAACAATTATATTTTCTTCCATATAATCCATTTCTAATTGCTTTTTTTCTATTTTTTTTGCTTCAATTAAATAATCCACACCATATAATGCTACACGTCTATAATCACCAATAATTCGTCCTCTTCCATAAGCATCTGGGAGTCCAGTGATAACTCCAGAATGTCTAGCTCTTCGCATAGCATCAGTATAAGCGTCAAACACACCATCATTATGTGTTTTTCTATAATTTTTAAATATACTATGAGTATTTGGATCAAGTTTGTAGCCATAAGAATCTAGAGCTTTCCTAACAACTCTAATGCCTCCATAAGGCATAATACCTCTTTTTAAAGGTTTGTCAGTTTGATATCCGACAATAACCTCAAGATCTTTATCAACATAACCTGGTCCATGTGAATTTACTGATGAAGGAACTTTAGTTTCAGCGTCAAGAATTCCTTTTTCCATTTCAATTTTCATAAGGTTTGACACTTTATCCCATAAGGCTTTAGTTTTATCTGTTGGTTCTTCTAAAAAAGAATCGTCCCCTTCATAAGGGGTGTAATTTGATTGGATGAATTCTCTTACATTTATACTATCTTCCCAATCACCTTTATTAAATGTTTGCCATTCAGTTCGCACTGTATAACCTCCTTTATGTTATTTATAACTAATTTAGTTTTTATTATACCAGTAATGTATAATACTTTTCAAAGTCATTATATATGAATACTGTATACACGTCAAGTTGTTTTTATATAATAATAATTATTATGTAGATTGTGTTCTTAAAATGTTGTATATAATAGATAATAATATGTTTATAATAAAACTTTATTCACTAGTATTGATTGTTTAGCAGTACACTGATAATTAATAGTAATTATTATAAATATAAGTTAACTTTCATATACAAGAATTATGATAGAGACAAAAAGTATTGTTTTGTCGAAGAGCATTTTTATAAAAAGATTGTAATAAAGTATAGAATAGATATAAATATTGTTTGTGATTAATAGGTTTATGATATAATAACTAGTAAGGAAGCCCGATATTTGTTACAAACATAAGGGAAGCTTATAATTAAGGTGATAAACTTGAGTAAGCCAATATATATCAAAGTGAAGAACAAGTTAGAAAATCAAATAAAAAAAGGGATATATAAGTCTGGGGATAAGATACCATCTGAAAGAGAATTATGTGAGATGTATGATATTAGCAGAATGACTGCAAGGCAGGCGGTTAATGAATTAGTTAATGAAGGACTTATTAATAGAGAAAAGGGAAGAGGATCGTTTGTGTCTTCGCCTCAGTTTTTTCAAAGAAATATACGTTCTTTTACAGATACTTTATTGGAACAAGGGTACGAACCAAGCACAAAAATTATTGAATTGAGTTCGGTAAGTCATTTAAAAGATATTAGTATTTGGTTAGGAGAAAATGAAGATACTTCTTATTATAAAATAAAGAGATTAAGATTAGCTAATAAAATCCCCGTTGCCATAGAAACTGTCTATATGCCAAAATATAGATGCAAAAATCTTTTTGATTATGATTTAAAACAATCATTATATCATATACTAGAGGTTGAGTATGGATATACTATGCAATCTGTTTCATGTGATATTGATGCCTGTTTATCAAGTCGACCAATTATGCGTATTTTCGAAGTGAACAAGCCAATAACATTATTAAAAGTTGAGAGTATTAATTTAACCACTAATGGAGAAAAATTATTTTATGAAAATGCTTATTATCGTTCAAATTTATATAAGTACCATGTTGATATTTTTAGAAGGTAAAAAAAAGGGAATTAGACAATTTTACTAGTATGTATTATAATAATATTCTAAGGAATAAAGTAATCCTTACAACATAATAATAATTTGTATGTTGATATACAGAAAGTATCTATTTATAAGGAGGTTTATAGTATGGCAAAAGTTACTAAGGATATGATAATTGCAGATATTATTGCTATTGATCAAGGTATCATACCTATATTGATGGAATCTGGAATGCATTGTGTTGGTTGCCCTTCTTCACAAGGTGAAACGTTAGAAGAAGCATCATTAGTACATGGCATGACAGTTGATGACTTAGTGAATAAAATTAACAATTATCTAGAAACCAAAGAATAAGTAAACAAATAAAAAGGGCGTCCATTAGTTGGACATCCTTTTTTATTATATAGCAAAATAGCAAAGTCTTATTTTTTAGATGATTGGTACTTTAAACAAGTACCAATTGAGCAATATCACAAAACACCAATTTTTAATTATGTACTAATTGTACAACCTTAATTAGTTAAGAGTTAGCTCAGTTGGATAAATCGCGAAGACGCCTTTGTTCTTTGCTATATGAAACAATTTACTTAATATCACGATATTTTGCTTAAAGTTTGTAGTGCATTATTTTTTATAATAATACTAAAATGCTCTTTGTAATAAGCTTCAGTTGCATAAGTAGAAGTTTCCTTTGTGCCATATTCTGACAAAATAGCAGAAATGGTTGTAAAATTAGATTTATCAAAATCAGACTTATGTATCACAAGATAAAAACGTTTAGATTTATCATTTTTATAGAGTGAATTTATTCCTGTATATAATAATTCTAACTGTTTAGACAAGAGAGATACATCATCTAAATTATTAAAAGAATATATAAGTAAATGTTTATCTGATTTGACTAAGAACTTCTTGTCTTTGTCTTTCATTTCTAAGGGTTCACTATTATCAGTACCTTCTTTTGCTTGTTTTTTCTTGAACTTTTTAATGTTTGAAGTTAAATTAGCGAATTTTGCATCTAAGTCATTTGGATCATCCACTTTTGTAATAATTAACATAATGCTATCTGCTGATAGAGGGATAGCCTCAATCATAAGAGGAACGTTATCTGCATCAAAGCCAAATTCAAAAGAAGCTTGCTCCATCATATCTTTAAAAAGTTCTTGTGCTTTATCAGTGCCATAAGCTAATTCACTAAGCTTTATTTCCCTATCACTTAAGTCCGATTTGCTTAAAGTACAACGAATTTGATGATCATTAATTTTTTCTAATTTCATAATAATCACTTCCTTCCTAATCATTTAAAAGCAAGAAAGTAAAGACAATAGTCTTATATATAGTATAATAGATAATAGGGCAAAATGTAAAGAGGATATTAATGTCACCTCTAAAACCGAACGTTTAAAACATAAAATCGAAAAACATTCGAAATAACTGTTGCATTTATATACATGTTTTGTTATGCTAATTGAGGACCCACTTGACTAAGTTTAAAATTATTTTATTTAAGGATTAAAGATTAGGGGGTAATATTATGCCAGCAAAAGTAATAATAGGAGCTCAATGGGGTGACGAAGGGAAAGCTAAAATAATTGATATATTATCAGAAGAAGCAGACGTGGTTGTTAGATCTCAGGGTGGTAATAATGCCGGGCACACAGTAGCGGTCAATGGAAAAGTATATAAATTTCATCTTATCCCTTCAGGAATACTATATGGTAATAAATTATGTATAGTTGGGAATGGGGTAGTTATTGACCCAAAAGGAATATTAGAAGAAATAGATGGCTTGAAGGCTGAAGGAATTTCTACAGATAATCTCAGAATTAGTTTGAGAGCTCATTTGGTTATGCCATATCATAAAGTGTTAGATGGAATAAAAGAAACATATAGAGGTAAGTCAGATATAGGTACAACTAAAAAAGGCATAGGTCCTTGCTATATGGATAAAGCTGAAAGGTCTGGAATTAGGGTCTGTGACTTGCTATATCCAGAATACTTTGAGGAACGTGTCAAGGAAAATGTTGCAACAAAAAATGCTATAATAAAAGAAGTTTATAAGAAAGATATACAATTTGATGCAGAAGAGATAATTAACGAATATTATGGTTATGCTAATAAATTAAAGAAATATTTTGCAGATACAACTGTTCTTGTATATAATGCAATAAAAGAAGATAAAAAAGTCTTATTTGAAGGAGCACAAGGAACGTTATTAGATATTGATCTTGGGACATATCCGTATGTAACATCATCCCATCCAATAACAGGGGGCGTATGTGTGGGTTCAGGAGTTGGACCTACTATGATAGATAGTTGCATTGGTGTTATGAAAGGATATGTGACTCGTGTAGGGAAAGGACCATTCCCAACAGAACTTTTTGATGAAGTGGGACAGCAGATAAGAGATATAGGGAACGAATATGGTACAACAACAGGGAGACCCCGTAGATGTGGTTGGTTTGATGCAGTTATTGGTGAATTTGCAGTTAGAACTAGTGGATTAGAAGAAATTGCAATTAATAAAATAGATGTACTAGCTAATTTAGATAAAGTTAAAATATGTACTGCTTATAAAAAAGGAGATGTAATAATAACGGAGTTTCCATCGAGCTTAGAAGAACTCAAAGATTGTAAACCAGTTTATGAGGAACTAGAAGGTTGGGGTCCGATTGATCATATAAGAACATATAAAGAACTACCAGAAACAGTTAAAAAATATTTAAAAAGAGTCGAGGAACTTTGTGGAGCGAAAGTAACAATGATTGGTGTAGGACCAGAAAGAGATCAAAACATATATATTGATTCAAAAGAAGTTTAGGTTAATGTAATTAAGTTAATTAATAAATAATAGTAAGAGCAACGTGCTTAAAAGGTATGGTGCTCTTTTTTTGCACTATAAGAGGGGAGAGGGTATTAAAGTGAATTAAATCATATTTAGACGGAAGAGCATATGAATTAGAAAATGAAAAATATAAAGAGTGTAGAATAAAGTCGAAAAAACAATGCAATTGAAAATTATTAAAAAAAATTATAAAATATTTAAAATATATATTGAAAAATACCAAATAAACATATATAATGAAAAAAGCATACATAATTACAGAAGATACAATAAAAAAAGACGGGGAACGATAAATTATAGGGTGGTATATAGTGAATAAGGGGATAATTTTCAATAAGTATGAGGTAATTTGTAAGATTGGACAAGGTGGAACGTCAGAGGTGTATTTGGTTAGAAACATAAAACTTGATAATCTTTGGGCGGTAAAGAAAATTAATAAGAAGCAAACCTTAAAGTTTGATCTTTTAAACGAGCCTCATATATTAAAAGAACTTCAACATCCAGCAATACCAAAAATTGTAGATATTGAAGAAGACGAACATTATTATTATATTATAGAAGAGTATATAGAGGGGATCTCTTTAAAAAAGTTTCGTCAACAGAATGGGTCCTTAAAAGAGGATAAAATAATTGATTTTGCTATTCAATTATCTGATGTAATTGATTATCTCCACTCACTTCAACCTTATCCAATAATTTTTCAAGATTTAAAACCAGACAATTTAATTGTGACTTCAGGTAATAAAATAAAGCTTATAGATTTTGGTATAGCTAAGAAGCACGTTGTCTTAAATGAGGCGAACAGCAAAGCATTAGGTACTATAGGTTATGCTGCGCCTGAGCAATATTTAGCAGGAGCTGTGGATGAAAGAACTGATGTTTTTAGTTTTGGAATGACATTATATTATTTGTTGACAGGAATAGAGCCTGGATTATTAAAAGAAGAAGTATTACCACCAATACAAGGATACTCACAACAACTAAAAAAAATTGTTAATAAATGTGTCAAAAGTATTCCGTTAGAGCGATTTGAAAAAGTGTCAGATATTAAAAGAAAGCTAATAAGAATTAAGGATGAAAGAATTTTTAAGGAGTCAAATATAAAAAGCTCTAAACCTATTATAATTTCAGTTTTTGGTGCTCAGGCTAGAATAGGAGCTACGCATTTATCCATTGCTATAGGGAATTATTTGAATAGAGAAAATGCTAAAGTTTTAGTAAAAGAGAATCATCCTTCAGACGATTTTCTAGCTATACAAACAATGTACAATGACATTTCAGAAAAGGATAATTATTTTACAATAAAAGGAATGGATATGATGTGCTTTGATGAATCAATTGAGCTAGAAGAGCTATTTGACAAAAGTTATCAGTTTATAGTTTTGGATCAAGGGGTATATAGTGAAGAAGCTGTCAAAAACTCAGTTTATTCTGATATAAAGATTATAGTTTCAGGAGGAAAAGAATGGGAAATCGAATACTTTGAGAAAATCTTGTATGACCTTAGGGAAGATACTTCTTATATTTATTTAATTAATTTTGTTAATCAACAACTTTATAGAGAATTAATTAAGCATATGGGTAAGTTATCATGTTATAAAGTTGCTTATCAACCTAATCCGTTTATTCTTACAGACTTATGCGTAAATAATTTTCAAGATATTTTAAACGATTATCTTCCGAAAAGTAAGGGGAAAAAATCTCTAAAACAATTATTAAGGAGGTCAAAATGAAAAGAAGACCGATATTGTTGAATAGATTTAATAATGTTACAGCAAAGGGAGTTATAATTGGTGTAATTGGTGTTTCTAGAAGTGTAGGAGTAACGCATACAGCTATTATGATTGGTAATTATTTAGCTAAAAGGGGTAAAAAAGTTGCTTTAATTGAACTAAATCATAATTATGATTTTGGAAAGATAGAGAAAGCATATGAGGGTCCGAATTTTAATAGTGATGTTACAACAGATTTTAAAATAAATAAATGTATTTATTATAAAAACAATTCTTCACTATCTTTAATAGATATATTAGCCAAACCTTTTGATTATTATGTTTTAGATATAGGATTTTATCAGTCAACTTATTTTGAAGAGTTTTTAAGAGCTGATATTAAGATAGTAATGGGATTGGTTAGTGAGTGGAAGAAGGATGAAATATTTAATTTTTATGAAATAAACAATAAATTCACAAGTGCAAATCAATGGTTATATGGATTCCCTTTCGCTACAAAAAATGACATTGGTGATATTAAAAAATATATAACTAATCAATTAATATCAATTCCATTTAATCCAGATCCTTATATAGTGAAAGGTGATATGCAAAAAATATTACAAAAAATAGTTTGATAATAGGTAATCATTTTAGAGGGGGAGATATTAAATGTCTATTATACGTCAAAGGACCAAGAACCTTATTATTTCTGGAATAATAGGGGCTCTGATTATGGCAATTGTTACGATTTCAGTATTTGTGTTAATGCAAGGAAGGATCCAAAATTTAAAAAATGAAATGAGTAAAATGGTAAAAGTACCTACTGAAGAAGAAGTAGTAGAAAAAGAAGATATGTACATATTAAGTAATTCTATTCAAGCGGGAGAAATTATTAAATCAGACGATATTAAATTATTGTCTGTAGAACAAGGGGTTACTCCTGAAAATGCTATTAAGGATAAAAAAGATATTGTTGGCAATAGGTTAAGGGTGGATTTGCCAAAAAACATGCCAATTACTTCTAATTTGTTATTTGGAGAAAAAGATATTGATGATGATATAAGAATACAAGAGTTTAGATTATTGTTTATTCCTACGAAATTGCAAGAGAAAGATTTTGTTGATATAAGAATTAGTTTTCCTAATGGAGAAGACTATATTGTGCTTTCTAAAAAACAAGTACAAGATTTAGAAAGACTTGAACAAGAAGGTGATATTAGTGAGGCATTATGGCTACATCTTTCAGAAGAGGAGATTTTAAGGATTTCTAGCGCAATTGTAGATGCTTATTTGCATGAAGGTTCAAAATTATACGCTATTTCTTATGTTGTTCCAGAAGTGCAAGAGGCTGCAAAGGTTACTTATCCAGTAAATGAAGATGTATACAAATTAATGCTTGAAGATCCAAATATAGTAAATGTAGCCTTTGAAGAGTTAGAAAATGAAAAAAGGGAAATATTAGAGGAGAATTTAAATATATTTATGGGGGAGGATGAGGGAACTTCTAACTCTAGTACGAATTCAAAACCAGATACTAACACGCCTCCAGATGAAATGGATGAATTTTTTTAATAGGGGGGATTGAAAGTGAAGCATTTTTATTTTGTAGGACTTAAAGATTTAAATAAAATATGGTTTATGTGTTATTTAGGTAAATTATTAACTATAAAAGGAAAAGTTAACTTAATTACAGATTATAAGTTATGGGAGGAGGAGATACAACCTTTTGAATTGTGTTCAAAATTGGATTATACTAGAAGAATTATAAAAACAGACTATGAAGATTATACTTTTGTTTTGCATGATATTGAAGATTATAGGGAATTAGATGTTTTAGATAACGCTACTGTTATATTTATGACTTCGACACAAAGACAAGCTGTAAATTATAATAAATCATTATTCTATAAAATAGTTATAGATTTGTCTGAACAAGTAGAATTAAATCGATATTTTATTATTTATAACATATTTTTGGACTCAAAAATTAACGAGAAATATATAAAATATGCGTATGGGGAAATAATGAACTCCTTTGATAAACATATAATTCCATTTAATGAATGGGATAATATGATTCACATTGAAAATGAGTATGAAGAAAAAATTCGTTTAAAGTATTTATCAAAGCAATATAAAAATGTATTAAACAGTATTCTCATAAAAGAAGAGATTATTGATAAAAAAAAGATTAAGAAAACATATAATTTAGTTGAGAGGGGTTAGATTATGTTAATAGCTTTTTGGTCAATAGCCCATGGTCAAACAGCTAATACGGTTAATACAGCAGTAATATCATCGATGCTAGCTTTAGAAAATAATTTAAAGACATTAATTTGTCACAGTCATTTTTCAAGAAGTATTTTAGAAAAGTGTTTTGTATCTACAAGATTACTAGAGCAAGACCGTATGGGGGCTTTTTCTGATAGGGGAATTGATGCTTTGTCAAGACTGGCTAAAAATGGAAAGCTAACAAAGAACAGTATTCCAGATTATACTATTTCACTATTGAAAGACAATAGGTTGGATTTACTTGTTGGTACAGAAACAGAAGATCATAGAATTTTTCAAAATATTTTAGATGTACTAAATCAAATTTTCGATTGCTCAAGTGAATTTTATGATGTTGTAGCGGTAGATGTTCATAGCGGACTTAATAATCAAATTACAAATGCGATAGTAGAACGAGCTGATATTATTATTATAAATTTAAATCAAAATGTATATTTGCTGAATGATTTTTTTTCTAATAAGGATATAGCAAAATATCTTAAGGATAAAAAACATATTATCAATATTAGTAAATATGATTCTCAATCAAAATATACGTTAAAAAACATCTCAAGGAAATATAATATTAAAGATATTATTGCTGTTCCATACCAAGCTCAGCTTTTGGATGCTTGTAATGACAGTAATATACTAGATTATTTAGTTAGACAAATATTTAATGTTAAAAGTGATGAACATAGCAACTTTATTAATCAATTAAGGGAAAATTGTAAAACGATACTTAATGTATCAGGGGTAAAAGAGGGGTAAAGATTGTGGGAGCTTTTATTAATAGTTTACTTATTATAATTATTTTATTAAGTGTATTTGTTTTTATTTTTTTGTATTTGAAAGCGGGGAAGAAAAAAAGCAGCAAAATACAATTGTTTGAGGATGAGGAAAAATACGAAATAAATTCAATCCTTAATTATATAAAAGAATCAATTAATGAAATAACAAGAACTAATTTATATGAT
>JBKGYG010000031.1:0-21146 GCA_046546235.1 Eubacteriales bacterium
AGAACAGCTGGGACAAATCGCGTTGCGAACGTGGCAAAGCCACTTTTGTCCTTAAGTGAGGTGATTAGGATGAAAAGAATTGCAGTTGTAAGTGCTATACTTGAAGACCCAAAAAACACTCAACATTTATTTAATGATATTATAGCTGATTTTAAAGGTATTATTCGAGGCCGAATGGGATTACCTGTGATTGAAGAACAAGTATCTATTATTACAATTGTTATCTCAGGTGAACTAAATGAGATTAATAGCTTAACAGGAAAGCTTGGCCGATTGGATAAAGTATCTGTAAAAACTTCTATATCAAAAAAGGAGTTTGACTAAAATGAAAAAATTAATTGACTTACTCTATGCTAACAATAATCTTTCATCTAGTGAATTGCTAGATTTACTAAATGGACTAACTAGTGAAGAATACATTCAGCATTTACATTTGAAAGCCTCTTTAACAGCTAAAAAACACTATAGCAACAAAGTATATATGAGAGGTTTAGTTGAATTTACTAATTACTGTAAAAATAATTGTATCTATTGTGGTATTAGACACTCTAATAAGAACTGTGACCGTTATCGATTAACGAAAGATGATATATTAAGCTGTTGTAAGGAAGGATATCGTCTAGGGTATAGAACTTTTGTGTTACAAGGCGGCGAAGATCCTTATTATGCAGATGAGAAAATTCTATCTATCATAAGATTAATAAAATCAAATTTTCCTGATTGCGCCCTTACTCTTTCCATAGGGGAAAAATCTTATGAAACTTATAAGCAATTCTATAATGCAGGAGTTGATAGATACTTACTAAGACACGAAACTTATTCAAAACCTTTATATGAAAGGTTGCACCCTAATATGTCTTTTGAAAATCGCATCAGGTGTCTAAAAGATTTGAAAAAAATCGGTTTTCAAGTTGGAGCTGGATTTATGGTAGGTCTACCCTCTCAAACCAATGAAGATTTTGTAAAAGACTTAATTTTTCTTAAAGAACTACAACCTCATATGGTTGGAATTGGACCTTTTATCCCTCAAAAAGACACTCCTTTAGCTAACGAAGGAAAAGGCACACTAGAAAAAACTTGTATATTATTATCCTTAATTCGTTTACTCTTGCCTAAAGTATTATTACCTGCTACAACAGCTTTAGGTTCAATTAATCCAAAAGGGCGAGAACTAGGTCTAAAATCAGGAGCAAATGTAGTTATGCCAAACCTAAGTCCAACAGCAGTTAGAGATAAATATGCACTATATGATGGCAAAATATGTACTGGTGACGAAGCAGCTCACTGTAGACAATGTATAGAAAGACGTATTGAATCAGCTGGATTTAAAGTTGATATGTCCCGTGGTGACCATTATGATAGGAGGAATTAAAATGTTTATTGATCATAATTATATATATGATATTTTAGAAAAAACTAAAAAGGTAACTGATGAAAGAATCGAAAAAGTACTAACTGCAGCTGAAACAAAACGAAATTTAACTATAGAGGAAGTTGCCACTTTACTTAACATAACAAAAGAAGAACATTTACAAAAATTATTAGAAATTGCTGGAAAGATAAAAAATGATATCTATGGTAATCGACTTGTTATATTTGCCCCTTTATATGTAAGTAACTATTGCGTAAATAATTGTACCTATTGCGGATACAAACGCACAAACAAATTTCCTAGAAAAAAATTAACAAGAGAAGAGATTCAAAAGGAAGTTATGTTATTAGAAAAATCAGGACATAAAAGAATAGCACTAGAAGCAGGTGAAGACCCAGCAAATTGCTCAATTGATTATATTTTAGATGCCATAGACGCTGTCTATACAACAAAAAATGAAAATGGTGCTATAAGAAGGATTAATGTAAATATTGCAGCAACAACCGTTGATAACTACAAAAAACTAAAGAAAGCAGAAATAGGCACTTATATACTATTTCAAGAAACATATCATAAACCAACCTATGAAAAAATGCACCCTAAATCAATTAAGGGAGATTATAAATATCATCTTACAGCATTTGATCGAGCTATGGAGGCAGGTATCGATGATGTTGGTGGAGGTGTTTTATTTGGTCTTGCTGATTATAAATTCGAAGTTCTTTCACTAATGCTTCATAATCAACATTTAGAAGAAAAATATGGTGTAGGCTTCCATACTATATCTGTTCCAAGATTAAAAAAAGCAGATGGTATGAGTCTAGAACAATTTCCACATTTAGTAGACGATAAAACATTTATTAAATTAACAGCTATACTTAGACTTGCAGTTCCATTTACAGGAATGATATTATCTACTAGAGAAAGTCAAAAAATTCGAAAACTATTAATAAAGTATGGCGTAAGTCAAATAAGTGCTGGTTCTTGTACAGATGTTGGTGGTTACGCTGAAAAAGCAGAAGGTAAGCATACGCCACAGTTTGAACTTGCTGATCATCGAGAACCTATTGATATATTAAAAGAACTTATAAAAGATAAACATATTCCAAGCTATTGTACTGCTTGTTATCGAAGTGGTCGTACTGGAGATAGATTTATGCGTTTGGCGAAATCTGGACAAATCCATAATGTATGTACCCCAAATGCACTAATGACTTTGATGGAATTTATTACTGATTATGGTGATAATGAGATATATGAAAAAGGCTACTCTCTTATACAAGAAGAAATATTAAAAATTGATAATCAAAAAATAAAAGAACTCACTAAAAATAATATTGAAAGAATAAAAAATGGAGAAAGAGATTTATTTGTATAAGAATAACTTTATTAGTTAAATAAGGTATATTTTACAAATCCCTTTAACTTCTTTATTTAAAACTATGGTTATTTTTTAATAGTATTCCAAAATCATATCTTGTATATACTAATTTTAAATTAGAAGAAAGGAGTTAAAAAATGTCTCAATCTCAAGAACACTTACATGAGAAAATCCATACTTTTCTAAGGCAAAAAGATACTGGTGCTTTAGCCACAACAGGTGTAGAAATGCGTGTTAGCCCAGTAAAATACTATGTAGATGAAAGAAGCAATATATATATTCATAGTGATGGCGGTAAAAAGTTTGATAATATACAAAAAAATCATAATGTATGTTTATTAATTAGTACAGAATTCTCAGAAGACCTTAATAAAATAAAAGGAATTCAAGTATTCGGTCACTGCGAAGTAGGAGAAAATGGTTCTTCTTTATATGAAGAAGCCGAAAGATTTTGTCCTTGGAATCATGATAATGATACCACAGTAATTAAGATTACTCCTGACCATATAGTATATAAAGACGGTATAACTGAAGATGGTAGCAAACAAGTATGGTATAATTAACTATTAGGGCGTATTACAATGCGTCCTAAACTTATTTTTTCTCATTTATTTCTTTTTTATAACTATTAAAAGATTGTAAAACATTGGGGTAAACTTCAAAAAAATCATTAAGATATTTAACTTCATTTAACAATTTCGGACTAATATGATGTTCTATTAATTCTGTATCCCTCAACAAAGTCTCTTTTATATCTAACTTTTTAAGAAATTCTTCTATTACTTCATGTCTATATAATAAAAACCCTCCATATTCTTTACCTTTTTTGGTTAACTGTATTATTCCATATTTCTCGTAATAAACAAATTTATGTACTGCTAATTTTTGCACGATTTTAGTAGATGAAGATGCTTTAACATGAAGTTGTTCTGATAAATCTTTCATGCGAGCATACCCTTCTTCCTCACATAATCTATAAATCATCTCTAAATAATCCTCCATAGTAGGTGTTAAAGGATTATCATCTTTTATCATATAACCTCTTACAGTATAAAAATTATTTTTCTTCATATAATCACTCTTTCTTTTCGGACATACGCATTGAAGTCTAAACATATATTTAATAATAATATTCTTTCATTGTAACCGTAAGGTTAAAAGGAACGTTTTGTATATATTTTTTTCTACGGAAAATATTAAATTTGTCGACAGTCTGTAATAATATTATTAATATTATCTTTTAATCATTTTATGTATTTATTCCTATCAAAATGCTAAAAATTATAATCAAGAATATGGTATATATATAACTCATATTCTCGATTATAAAACACTATAAATAATGCTTAACTCCAACAAAAATCTGGGAGTTTTTAGATTGCCCTACTCTTCTCCAGAAGCACCTTCTAATGCTCTTTGAACAGCTAACTTCCAATTATCAGCTGTAATTGTAGCTCCAGCTATAGTATCTACATTATATGTTTGTTCATCAAGCATATCATCTATCATATCTTCTCTTGCTTGCATTAAGTCAGGATACTGTTTTCCATCTTCCTCTTGCCCAGTATAATTCTCTGTAACATCATTTCCATCTGTATCTAATCTTCTTAGCGTGATATCTGTGATTTTTCCATCTTCAATAACTACTGATGCATCTTCATTTCCATGATCCCAAGGATCCCCCTCTGCTGTATAAGTGCCATCAACATATTCATTATCATCAGCTTCTTTCCCACAACCAGGTAAAATAAATACTACTAATACTAGTATACAAATTATTAATTTTTTCATTATAATCCTCCTATCAAATACTTTTATAGTAGTATCCCTTTTATTGCCCATTTTTATTCTAACAGGTTGTAGACAAAGTATTTAATCAGATACTAGTAGAGAAAAATATATACAAATAAGAGATTTTTAAAGATTTGATTAGAAAAAATTAGTGAGTGGAAATAGTTATTCCGTTAAGAACCTTGAGTGTTTGACCAACGGGAGTTCTCAAGGTTTAGGAATAACTATTGGAACGAACTTAGTTTTTCTTCAAATATTTAATTGAACGTTTTGTATATATTTTTTTCTGCGGAAAATTCCTGTAATTAAGTTTGTCAACAAACTCTATATTTCATTACACTCTTTTTCTAACTAAAAAATTTTCTTCTATTAATAACCAATTCTGAGGAAAATCTCTTCCAAGTACCCAATAATATAACCCTCTTATGCCCAAGTTTTTAACAAGATTAAATTTTGCTTGAATACTTCTTGCATCTTCAAACCACACAATATGGGCCTCTCCATTCTCATCAGCATAATCAAAAAATGGAGTTTGAGCCTCTTCATCATACTGTATTTCAGCATTATATTCTGCTGCCAATTCAATAGCTTGTTGGGAACTTATTGCTCTTGCAAACTTTCCACCTTCAACATATGGAAGAGTCCAATCATAACCATACAAAGGTATTCCCATCATAATTTTTTCTCTTGGTACTACCGTTAAAGCATAATCCATCACTCTTTCAACTTGGTCTATTGGTGAAACAGGTCGAGGTGGCCCTCCTGACCATCCCCACTCATACGTCATAAAAAAGATAAAATCAACAATATCTCCATGAGCCTCATAATCATGACCTTCATACAATATCCCTTCTTGTTCTTCAAAATATTTTGGAGCTAATGCAGTTGATACACTATAACCTAAAGACCCTAAACGATTAACAGCTTTTCTTAAAAATTCATTATATCTTTCCCTATTTTCTGCACCAAGATACTCAAAATCAAAATCAACACCTAAATACCCTTTTTCAACCATTATATCAACTATTTCATCAAGCAATACATTTTGCAATACTTCATCTGCCAAAACTGTAGTAATTAACTCTTGACTAAATTGTCCTTCTTCAATATTAGTAATAACCATTAAAGGGAATAATTCATTTTCCCTAGCTACTCTAAGAGCGTCTTCATCTTCTAATGAAGTTAATGAACCATCGGCATTAATATGATAACTAAATAGATTAAGATAAGTTAATCCATCTTCTACTCTTTCAATTTCTTCTACTGTCCTCTCTCCTGTTATATCTGGATCTAAATAAGCTCCTATTTCCTTTGTTACTCTTGGCATCTGAGGAATATACAGCCTTGTACCTACTTGAAGCATTTCAGGATCTATTTGATTTAATCTAATTAATTGACTAGCAGGCACTCCTAATTCTTGACTAATAGACTCTATAGTATCTCCTTCTTCTACAAAATAATAAGAACCCCATATTGGTATTACAATAGTTTGCCCTACCACTAGGTTTTCTGGATTTGGAATTTCATTTGACCCTATCAATACTTCACTAGATATATCAAATTCTTGAGCTATCTCAGATATTGTATCCCCAGGTTCTACAACATATATTTGCACTTTATTCACCTCTACACATTTACTCTACTATTACTATATTAAAGAACTTTGTACTAAGTGAATATTTACATTATGCAAAGGTTAAACACTATTAATATTTCTATTTTCTTTTAATAAGATTATTATCTCATTAATTAATCTATCTATATAAAATAAATTTTCTTCCAATCTATTAGAATGCTCTTTTTCACCTATAATTTGAGGGAGAGATTTTAAACAAGAATTTTCTTCTATTATAGCTTTACTTATATCCTCTATATTCTTTTCTATCTCTTTATATCTCTGAATATATTTTCCTGTAATATTATTACTATTTTGCAAGTAATAACAGCTGTCATTGTTTATTCTATTAATTTCTTTTAGCTTTTCTATAATTGTTTTAAATATAATAATCTTAGTTTTTCTATTTCTATTATAAGTAATATCCTTTTCTATGTCATTAATATGTTCCAATACCCACTCTATTGTATTATCACACTCTTTTATTGCTATAATAGCTTTTTCTATATCGTTTTTGTAATTATTAAAACTTAGTACCATATTAGAAATTACTTCCTTACTTTTATCTAATATATATAATAGCCTTTTCTGAGCTAACTTCTTATATGAAAAGACTGAGAATAAATAATTATATAATATCGCTATACTAACACCAAAAATCAAAGCAACTATTCTTAATCGAAAGGTTAAAACAGGGCTAGGTTTCCCTTCAACTGTTTTTTGAACATACTGTGTCATATATATAGCAGTAAATATTGCAACAGGCGAAACAAATCTCCAATTCATATGAATACATACATATAATGTAAAAGAAACAGATAGAGCTACAGTAATCCCATTAATACCAAAAAAATATATTATTGCTAATGTAGTTACAGCTCCTATAACAGTTGCATAAATTTGTTCCCAACCACTTTTTATGCCACTTATAGTCACTGGCTCTAATGTCATCATTAAACCAAATAGTATTGAAATCATATCTAATCGAAGTAACGGGTGTTGTAAAGCAATTAAATAAGCTGTTATAATAGCTAAAAAACTTTTAATAATATATATCCTTGAATCAAATAAATAAGCCTCTTTTTTAAATCTTAAAAAATCAAAATATTTCATCAGCCTATCCTTTCATTACTGTAAGTGTTTTAATAGTATAGGTGCTACTTTTATGAGTTATACTAACATAAATAACTTAAAATTAATAGGAGGTATTTATATGAACCTAAGCACTACTACAATTTGTCCAATTTGTAATAATAATAATTTTACAGCCAAACATGAGGCTACATATATTTATAATTATAAATTTACTACTTCTGGTGAAATAGAAGAAGACTTTTTGCCTTTTTTATTTGATAATCGTGAACACTTAACATCAAAACAATATATTGAATGTGATAACTGTAAATCTAAATATCCTTGTGAATTTGGCCCTCTTAATAAAGGTATAAACATGACCATATTACAAACAGCCATTCGTTCTGAACATGTTGATTCTCCTGACTTCTTAGGGTAAACTAGAGTTGATTATTTTGATCAACTCTAGTAAAATATTAAATAAACTAGAAGGTACTTGAAAGGAGAGTTAACATAATGAAGAAAATTGTTTTTGCAGGAGGTTGTTTTTGGGGAGTAGAAGCATATTTCAACCTTATTAATGGAGTAACTAAAACAATAGTAGGATATGCCAATGGATTAACTAAAAATCCTACTTATGAAGATGTTAAAACAGGTACGACAGGACATGCTGAGGCTGTTTATATTGAATATGAAGAAAAAATTCTATCATTACAAAAAATTTTAGAAGCCTTTTGGACTGTAGTAGATCCTACTATAAAAGATAGTCAAGGCCCAGATATTGGAAATCAATATAGAACAGGTATATATTATCTTGACGAAAATGACTTAACAACAATAAAAATAACTTTACAAAAAGAACAATCAAAATATAATTCTCCAATAGTAACAGAAGTAGAACCACTTAGATTTTTTTATCATGCTGAAGAATATCACCAAGATTATCTTAAGAAAAATCCTACTGGCTATTGCCATATAGATTTATCAAAATATTGGTAACAAGGAGTTGCAAAACCTTGCATAGAAGGAGTTAATATGAATAATATACTTAAAAACGATTGGAGCTTAAAATTAAACCAAGAGTTTCAAAAACCTTATTATCTTAAATTACGTACATACTTAAAACAAGAATATAAAAACTATAATATCTATCCAGATATGCATGATATTTTCAATGCATTTAATTATACACCTTATAGCAAAGTTAAGGTCGTAATTATTGGGCAAGATCCTTATCATGGTCCTAACCAAGCACATGGTCTTAGCTTTTCAGTAAAACCAGGTGTTAAAACTCCCCCTTCCTTAATGAACATTTATAAAGAATTAAGAACAGATTTAGGTTGTTATATCCCTAATAATGGCTATTTAAAGAAATGGGCTATACAAGGTGTGCTTTTGTTAAACTCTGTCCTTACAGTTCGTGCTTCAAGTGCTAATTCTCACAAGAATATAGGATGGGAAACTTTTACTAATAGCGCCATAGAATGCTTAAATAACCGTACTGAACCTATAGTATTTATACTTTGGGGCAGAAATGCAAAATCAAAGAAAAAAATAATAACAAATAATTTACATTATATTATTGAAGCACCTCATCCTAGCCCTTTATCTGCCCACGGAGGTTTTTTTGGTAGTAAGTGCTTTTCAAAAACAAATAATTATCTAAAATCTATAAATAAAAAACCTATTGATTGGCAAATTGAAGATATATAATAATTAATACATACTTCCTTTATCCTTAGCTCTTTCTGCCTCTTAAGATATCAAAAGAATTAAATAAATTAAGAGAGCCATAACCCCATTCCCTATTAGGATACGTTAAATCATCCTTTCTATTTGCCCCTCTTATAATGATTTTCTTTATACTTCTAGTATCCAACTTTTCGTTATTACCTAAAACAATTCCCCACTCTAATAGAAGAGCTGAAGCTCCTGCTACATGGGCTGCTGATACACTAGTTCCTGACATTGAACCATATCTATTATTAGGCAAAGGTCCAAACACATCAACCCCAGGTGCTACAATTTCAGGTTTGATTTTATCATACCTAGTCCATCCTCTTCCAGAACCTATAAAAAGACTATCTGTCAAATGATCATAAGCACCAACTGTTATAGGAACTCTATTTGTGCTAGGAATAGTCACTGTAGTAAAAGGACTAGGATCTAAAAACCTAGTTTCTGGTTGAATCCATCCTTCTCTGTCAATCCAAATATTATACTCCCCTTTTACAACTACATCTCCATAAACTCTTAATGTCCATATCCCTTCTGAAGGCGCTTCCAATCGAATAATTACAAATTCATCTCCTGTTCTTATATCAAACAGCTCATATTGGACATATAATTGTGTTTGCTCTAATAATAACTGAAGTTCTTCTCTTTCCCCTATACGTGGTGATAATCGTGATATAAATTCTCCCCCAGGTGACAAAATAGCAATAGAATAGATATCTGGGGTACGAGCCCATAAAAACATAGTTACTCCTCTTTCATTAGGAGCAACTCTTAATTCAACATCTTGATAAGTCAACTCTTCCGTGTATTCACCTAGATAGTGATGTCCAAGATTAGCTTCATTGCCTGCTGCAACTACAACTACTCTACCAAAAACATCACTAGTTTTTTCTAAATATACTTCCAAAGGCATTGCTCCAGCATGATCTCCTATATTAGTGCCAAGTCCAATACATATCACTAATGGGCGATCATAGACGGCTGCTTTTTCTATTAAAAACTTTATACCCATCATTATATCAGTATTTTGATATACTACTGCATCTTCATTAATCATTACAATATCTCGTATGTATTGTTTGGCACCTTTAAGTTTTACCATAATTATTTCTGCATCAGGTGCTGCTCCAACAAAGTTTTCGTCTTCAACATTTCTACCTGCTGCAGTCCCTGCAAGAAAAGTACCATGTCCTGTTTCATCCTCTGATGGAACTATATCAAAGGGATTTTCACTATCTAATGCTTCATTTATCATATCAGAAGTATACTCCGTTCCATATTCAAAATTAAGAGGTGGTTCTCCTTCTTGAATAGTTTGATCCCAAATTGATAAAATCTTTGTTGTATTATCTTCATAAATAAAAGTAGGATGTGTATAATCTATTCCTGAGTCAACAAACCCAATAATTACTCCTTGACCTCTAAGTGTTAAGTAAGGTTGTTCATGAAAAGTTAATATGCCTGATGCATCAAGACTACTTACGCCATATGGCCCATATAGATTGGGCGTAGAAAATAGCTCTAACTCCTTAAGTGAAGGACCATTTTCCAATGGCGAATGTAGAATAGCATATGTTTCATCAATAATCTGATAACATATAGCATTATACTTTATTAACGTAGCAGTTATATTTCTTTCATAATTCACAAGTAGGTCTGAATATTCTTCAGAAACTATAACTTTCCTACAATCATCTTCTAATTGCTTTATCTTTATAGGCTTATTTTCTTTTTTTCTCAACTAAAGCTCCTCCCTATTATCTACCCTCGAATTATTTCAAATGAATTAAATAAATTCAAAGTACCATAACCCCATTCACGATTAGGATAATCAAGTTCTTCTTTTCTCTGGGCACCTCTTAATAATGTCTTTTTTATAACAGTTGTATTGATATCCGGATTATTCCCTTGTATGATTCCCCATTCTAAAAGAAGGGCAGCTGCACCTGCTACATGAGCTGCCGAAATACTTGTGCCTGTCATAGTCCCAAACTCATTATTAAGGACTGGACCAAGCACATTAACCCCAGGAGCAACTAAGTCAGGTTTAATCCAATTATTTCTAGTCCATCCTCTTCCTGATGCTATATATAGACTATCGTTAAAGTGATTGTAAGCTCCAACCGCAATTGGATTAATTGCAGTACTAGGAATAGTTAATGTCATATATGGGGAAGGGTTTAAGAATCTAGTTTCAGGACTAATCCACCCTTCCCTTTCTAGCCACATATGATATGCCCCAATAACAACTACATCCCCAAAAACTCTTATAATCCATAAACCCTCTGTTGGCTCTCTAATCTGAATTAGCACAAGTGAATCACCTGTTTTTTCTTCTAGAAGTTCATATTGAATATATACTGTTGATCTTTCAAGTAACAGCTCTATCTCCTTTCGTCTTCCAAGGCGTGGAGGTATTCTAGCAACAAGTTCACCCGAAGGAGAAATAACTCCAACAGAATATACATCTGGTGCTTGAGCCCATAACTGTATCCCTAAGCCTTTTTCATTAGGTGCAACACTTAATTGAATATCCTGATAGGAAAGATCTGGATCATAAAAACCTGTTTGATGATGCCCTAAAGTAGCTTCATTTCCTGTAGCTATAACTACTACATAGTTAACAGCAATATTATCAAGATATTCTTCAATTACTGATGTACCATCATGTGCTCCTTGATTAGTACCTAAGCCTATACATATAACTAAGGGTCTACCATAAGAAATCGACTTTTGAGTCAAATATTTTACACCCATCATAATATCCGTATCTTGATAAACTATAGCATCTTCATTAATTAAAAATAACTCTTTTAGGTATCTTTTTGCTCTTTTTAATTTAACCATAATTATTTCTGAATCTGGTGCAGCCCCAACAAAATCTTCTTCTACTATTTGACGTCCAGCAGCAATTCCAGCTAAAAAAGTACCATGTCCTGTCTCATCTACTGATGGTACAATATCATAAGGATCTTCACTATTTATAGCATTATTTATATCATCCATATTATATTCTGTACCATATTGAAAGTTACGAGGTGGATTCTCACTTTGTATTGTTTGATCCCATATATTTAATATTTTTGAGGTGTTATCCTCATTTATAAAAACTGGATGTGTATAATCTATACCAGAATCAATAAAACCTAGAATAATTCCTTCTCCCCTCAAGTTAACTGTAAGTTGTTCATGAAAGGCTAACATACCCGAAGCTTCTATACTACTAACTCCATAGGCCCCTAATAATCTAGGTATAATATTAACATCAAATTCAGTAACTTCTTGTAATAAAGCTTCCTCAGACAAAGACGGGTGTATGATTGCATATTTATCATTGATTATTTGATAACACTCTGCATTGTATCTAAGTAAAGTTGCTGTAATATTTTCCTCATATTGAACTATTAAATCTGCATATTCCTCTGAAATTATTGCATCACTACAATCAACCTGTGTTGCTTTAATTTGTTTATTTTTTTCTTTGTTTTTTTCTTGGTTGTTTTCTTCTTCTCTTTTCAAATAATCCCTCCTAGCTCAGGCTTATTAATTAATATGCATAACAAGACTATTTTATTATTAAAGGATATTTTCCCTTTACAAAATAATAAGCCCCCTATCCTTATATAGAGGACTAATAAATAATTTATATTATTTTAGTATCAATTATAACTTATTCTTTTTTTAACTTAAAAATTCCTTTCAAAACCTTAATTAATTCCATTTAACTACTTCAAACCAAATAGAAAAAGTAGAACCTTCATTTATTTTAGAACGTACAGTAATCTTCCCTTGATGAGCTAATATTATTAGTTTTGCTATTGATAAGCCTAGGCCATGTCCATTTTTCTCTTTTATCCTAGCTGTATCAACTCTATAAAACCTATCAAATATTTTTTTCAAATTATTATTAGAAATCCCGATTCCTGTATCCTTAACACTTACTAAACAGCCTTCATTATGTTTTTTGCAACTTAATATAACTTTTCCATCTTCAGGAGTATACTTAATAGCATTATCTAAGAATATTCTTACTGCTTGTTTAATAGCTTGTTTGTCACCATAAATAATAGGTGAGCAAGTAATTTCACATTCAATATTATAAGTGTCATTTATCATTTTAGTCTCTTTAATCATTTCTTCTAGCATAGGCTTTAAATGAAAATTTTCTTTTTTTAATTTCAATGTTTTTTTGTCATGTCTAGCTAAAAAAAGAAGTTTTTCAACTAAATCTTTCATATTTTCTGATTCATTCTTAATAGCTAAAATAGATTCTTCTAATACTTCTTTATCATCTTTTCCCCAACGATTTAATAAATTAGCATATCCTTGAATTACTGCTATAGGGGTTCGAAGCTCATGAGAAGCATCTGAAACAAATTGCTTCTGACTATTATAAGAAACCTCTATTCTATCCATCATATCATTAATAGTTTTTGCTAAATCTTTTAACTCATTTTTGGTGCCTGCTACGTTTATGCGATGACTGAGATTTTTCCCTGAAATATTCTTTGTTGTCTCAGTCATATCTTTTATAGGTAATAATACTTTTTTATTTACTTTACTACCTTTTCTAACAATACTAACCATCCTAAAAAACTCTATTATAATAACAAATATTAATATATTCCCCAAGATTTTAAAATAATCTTTTAGAGGATGAATAAAGACTATTTTATAAATAGAGTCTGTTTCTTCAATATACTTTTCAAATCTATTAATATAAAAAAAGAGCTTATCTCCTTTATCATAATAAATTCTATTATGGTCTAATGCTTTTTCATATTCTACTGAAGAATATGCTATTCTATTATCAATTAATACAGCCATCTCTTTATTTGTAACATTAGTTAATTCTTCAATATAACCTTGACTTAAATTATCTTCCTCAATTTTTAACATAATCTGATTATATATTAATTTATCTTGTTCGTATACTTTAGGTGCAACAAGAATAATATAACCTATCGTATAAATAAATACTATAAAAAAAAGCGAAGTTAATAATAATCTAAAGTATATTAAAGAGATTCTAAAACTAATAGAAAATCTTAAACTACTTATAAAAGCTTCAAAAAAACCATGTAATAATGTACTTAAATTATTAAAACTATTTTTTATTAATTTAGTTATTGTAATTTTGTTATTATTCTTCTTCATATTTGAATAAATACCCAACTCCTCTTATAGTATGTATAAATTTAACATTGTATTTTTGATCTATTTTACTTCTAAGATAACGTATGTAAACATCTATTACATTTGTATCTCCCATATATTCATAACCCCAAACTACTTCTAATAATTTATCCCTTGTAAGAACAATATTTTCATTTCTCATAAGATATTCAAGTAGTTCAAACTCTTTTTTGGTCAATACTATTTCTTCATCTTCAAATGTTACTTTATAGCACATCAAATCTAATACTAAGGCACCAACTTTTAACTCTTTACTTTGTCTTTCTTTTGTTGTATCCCCTTTATTCCTATTTAAAGCCACACGAATCCTTGCTAATAATTCTTCAATAGCAAAGGGCTTTGTCATATAATCATCTGCTCCCATATCTAATCCCATAACTTTATCTGAAACATCATCTTTTGCAGTCAACATAATTATAGGAACACTAGAAGACTGGCGTATTCTACGACAAACCTCTATTCCACTAAGTTTAGGTAACATCACATCCAATACAACTAAATCTATCTCTCCACTTAGTGCCTCTTCTAATCCTGCTCTTCCATCATTTGCAATAACTACTTCATAACCTTCATATTTTAATTCTAATTCAAGAAATCTTGCAATCTTAACCTCATCTTCAACCACTAAAATCTTCACATTCAAGCCCTCCTAACTTACCATATATTCTTATTATAGTGGAAAAACAAGGCATAAACAATAATTAGTACCATATATTTCTTAAAAGGGCAATCTAATTGATTGCCCTCAAACTGTAGACAAAGTATTAAATCAGATATTAGCAGAGAAAAATATATACAAATAAGAGATTTTTAAAGATTTGATTAGAAAAAATTAGTGAGTGGAAATAGTTATTCCGTTAAGAACCTTGAGTGTTTGACCAACGGGAGTTCTCAAGGTTTAGGAATAACTATTGGAACGAACTTAGTTTTTCTTCAAATATTTAATTGAACGTTTTGTATATATTTTTTCTGCGGAAAATATTAAGTTTGTCTATAATCTGAGAGTAATCTAATTGATTGCCCTACTCTATTGTTATTTCACTATATCCATCTTTTTCATTAGTTTGTGTCTTTTTTGTTTCATTAACTTCCTCTTCCTCAACCATACTTTTTACAGAATTCTTAACATTTGAAGTAGCTTTGTCTACGAAATCATTCATATCATAATCCCCATGGTTTTCTTTCTTAAATTTTATTTTATAACCTAAAATAAGAACTAAAATAATTGAAACAAGTGCTAAAGGTGCTGCCATGATTATAAATACAATAGTATAATTGATTGAAAAATTAGCTATAACATCATTTTTTCTTTTAATAAGAAGTCTATTTTCATTCCCTTTTCTAAATAACTCTTTTAAACTATCCATAAACGTACTCTCTTCTTTTTTATTATTCGATAATTTCCCTCTTTTTTCTAACTCACATAATGCTTTCACAACATCACCATCATATTTTTCTAATAAATGTTTCGCCTCCTCATAACTTATATTACCTTTGCTTCTTAGATATTCAATTTGTTCAATACTAATCATAATAATACCTCCTCATATTAATAACATACTTACATTATAGTTATTAATTCTTAGGCGCTATTTAGACAAAGATTAAAATTTGATTAAAAACCATTAGACTATAACCAAAAAATTATCAACTAAGTGGGCGCATCGTGATACGCCCCTACAAAAAATTGGTGTGTTGCACAATTGTTACACGTTTTAAGTACCAATTATATTAAAAATAGGGCTTTAAACATCAATAAAAAAGTCTATTTTTATTATCGTTAATGAATGTGACATATATATATTATAACTTGTCCAATTACAATTTGAAAGAAAAACAATACATTTAAAATTAATCAAAAAATTTTTCACTGATGAATTAGAATATACCCAAACCATTTTCTAATCTATAGATTATTATGTTAGCCTAATTCTCTTTATATATCTCTGTATCAGGAAAATAAGATGACCAAGCAAACCAAAATGAATCCCAATATATTAACATTTTTAACCCTTCACCTTTTAACTTGCCATTTATCGAATTGCCTAAAACATTCCATTCACTATTGGTTTCCATATCATAGATTTGATTATTCTCATTGTAAAAATTTAATTTCTGACCGTTTAAAATTGGACTAAAAACAATAGCAGCTCCTATATCTTTTCCACGGCTAATAACTGGTTTATCCAAAGGCGATGTCATACCATCTTGGAAAAAAATAACACGCGGTTCACAAAAATCATCGTTTATTACTCTTTTTTCCTTTAGGATTTTATAAGGATATGCTCTACTCTTGCCATTACAGCTTAAACCAATTACAAGTTCAAATGGTGGCAATCTATCATCAATATTTCCTGTATAAAAATAAGGTCTGTCAGATTCATCATAACCAACATATGGATTGTTACCATAACGTCTTATAAAACCAGTTTCAGTAGAAAGCACTACTAGTCCTTCGGGATATGATTCTGCAAAATCATTAAAAGGAACCATACAACTAGGCAACATTTCAAGTTTTTTACCAGTATAATACCCAGCTATTGCCTCACCGGTAAAAGTATCCCACAAACTCTCTGTATCTCGATCATACATAATCGTACAAGAATTTCTAAATATTCCAGAAGTTCCAAAAGAAATAACTTTTCCATCTAATTCTCTGCTAAATACATTAGCAGAATTACAAAGAGGTGAATAAGTAATTACTATTGGTTTATCCGAAAAAACATCATTAACAACCTCATGCCAAATTAATATTTGAATGGGATAACCCTTTGCTTTTCCATTTTTTAAAACTATAATTGGCTCTTGAGCCTTTATCCACCTTCTAGCTTCTTTCACTTCAGCAAAAACTGGCAAATCAATAGCCATTATTTCATCTTTTTTTCTAACTTTGTATAATTCTTTATATGGTACTTTATGCAAATCCCAATCTGTTTCTAAATCATTAAATCTACCAATTTTCCTAATTGTTTCTGGTAATTTGTTGTTATCTTTATTAACTTCAGTCAAATAATAATTATAATAATAACAGTTCATTGTATCTCCCCTCATAACCTATTATTAAACATAAACCTCTGTATCAGGATAGCAAGCAGACCATGCAAACCAAAATGGATCACTATGCACTAACATTTTTAATCTTTCACCTTGCAAAGACCCATTTAATGCATACCCTAACAGATTCCATTCAGAATTTGTTTCCTTATCAAAAATTTTATTATTATTACTATAGAAATTTATCTTTCTACCATTAATATATGGACTGAACACTCCAGTAACTCCAACTTTTTTTCCCTCACTTACAATGGGTTTATTAAGTGGAGATATCATATCTTCTTGATAAAAAATAACTAACTCTTTATCTTCAATAACATCTTCTATAACCCTTAATTTTTTTATAATTGAATATGGATAGGCTTTTTTTACACTATCTTTTTTTATTCCAACTACTCTTTCCATAGCTGGATACCTTTCATCAATATTATTTTTATAAAAAAATGGACTTTTTGCTTCATCATATAATGCATAAGGATTAATTCCATATCTAAAGGAATATCCCGTTTCACTTGATAATATAACTAACCCCTCTGGATTTGTTTCATAAAAAGTCTTAAAAGGAACTGTATTTGAAGGTATTGCTGTAAGTTTCTCTCCTGTAAGGTCACCTACTATACAGTTTCCAGTCATTACTTCCCATAAACTTTCTGTTTCTATATCATACATTAGTGTACATGAAAATCTTAGTATACCTGATGAACCAAATTCATAAATTTGATTTTTTACTTCTCTTTTATATATATACGAAATATTGCACAGGGGTGCATAGGTTACAACAATTGGTTCTTCTAATATAAAATCGTTAACTATTTCATGCCATAGTAAGACTTGTATTGGATATGCCTTTGCATATTCTTCCTTTGAACTAGGCAATACAATAACAGGTTCATCTGGTTGTAACCACTGTTTAGCTTCTTCAACATCAACAAAAATAGGATTATCTATAGGTGGTATCTCATCTTTTGGTTTTATTCTAAAAAGTTCTTTATAGTCCATACTATGTATTTCCCAATTAGTTTTTAAATCTTCAACATTGATAATCTTCCTTATATCTGATGGTATTCTATAATAATTCTCTACCCCATTTTCATCGATTTTCAAGGCCATAATTCTATTACATTCTTTTAATTCATTTTGATGATATCTATATCTTTTTTGATAAATGTCATATTTTTTATAGTCGATAAATTTGTAATAACAAGCTAAATCTTTAAAGTGTTTCATATTTTCCGCATGATAACTACACAATTTTTTATTTCTCACTAAATCACCTTAATATTCTTTATTATATATTACTACTAGTTTATTAAAGAATATGTATGATTTAGAATAAATTTTATTTGTATTTTAATGAAAGCATAATGTACAAACACATCTTTTTTAAACTTCGCATATTTTAATAGCAAAAAGAACTACAAGGAGCATGATTTTATGATGGACTATCCAAAGAAATGTATTGAAGAATGCGGAAAGCCTATGCCTGATCTTAGCGTAGGCGAAGCATTTATCAAATATCAACCTTATGTAGGCATAATACCTCTTAAGGAAGGTTTTGAAAGGGGAAGTGTATGGCCTGACCTTTATAAACCATATAAACATCCTATGAAATATATGAAAAAATAAGGAGGATTACAATGCATAGAAATAATTTATTACGTGAAATTCAAGAATTAGAATTTGCTGGTGTAGAATTAAACCTTTATCTAGACACTCATCCAGATTGTGAGAAGGCCCTAATGGATTATAACATGATTAATCGTGAGTTATTAAAGAAAAAAAGAGCTTATGAGATGAAATATGGACCATTGTCTAATTTTGCTGAAGCACCTAGTCAATTTCCTTTTGCTTGGGTAAAAGAACCTTGGCCTTGGGAAAACAAATGTTAAGCTAAAATAATATGGAGGTTATGATATGTGGATTTATGAAAAAAAATTGGAGTATCCTGTTAATATAAAAAACAAAGACCTAACAATGGCTAAGTATTTATTGACTCAATATGGAGGCCCAGATGGAGAACTAGCAGCAGCCCTTAGATATTTAAGTCAAAGATATACTATGCCAACATCTACTTCAAAAGCTTTACTAACTGATATTGGCACAGAAGAATTGGCTCATGTTGAAATGATATCTGCTATGGTTTATCAATTAACTCAAGATGCTAGCCCAAAAGAATTAGAGAGAGCAGGTTTGGGAGATTATTATTCTGTACATGGTGACGCAGTCTTTCCTGTTGACCCAGCAGGCAATCCATTTACAGCTGCTTATTTTCAAGCTGTTGGGGACCCTAGAGCAGACTTGCATGAAGATTTAGCTGCAGAACAAAAAGCTCGTGCAACATATGAAAGGCTAATTAATTTAACTGACGATCCAGATGTAAAAGACCCATTACGTTTCTTACATCAACGAGAAGTTGTTCATTTCCAACGTTTTGGCGAAGCCTTGGATAATGTACAATTCTACTGCAACCATAAAAAAGTATTCTATTAGAATAATTAGAGATAATCATTAGTTAAGCTAATGATTATCTCTATAATATTTTTTACCAAACATTATTTTCAACATTGAAAACTCTTGAATCATTTTCATTAGAAATAAATAATTTTGTACTTTCTACCTCTATTAACACATTTTCAGGAATTAGAAAAGCATAATATCCTTCTATTGATTCACCAACATCTATATCTTGTTCTATACTAGTAAAATCTAAATCCATCAAAGTTTTGAAAGGTGTATATAAATACATATCATTAATAATAAGTTTTATTTGATTGGATTCTGTCCATCTACCAAAAGGTATAGTCCCGTCACTAATATTTTGTATATTTAAATGTATTGTTACAAAATCCATTCCTTCATTTGCATCTATATAAGCATATACTTCTTTATCTGATATCTCTTTTAATGTTTCTAGTTGTTTTATTTCTAAAGTTTCTATCTTAAAATCATTTTCTATAGCTAACTCTGTTTCATTATTCTTTTCTTCTTTTGTTTCATCTTCGACTATAGCACTATCATCCAATGACGAATTATCTTTATTATCCTCACTTTCGTTCAACTCATCTTGTTCGTATTTCATAAGTAGATTTGCTAAATTATTACCCATTTCTTCATAAGCTTCATCTGGAAGATTTTCATCTGCACACCCTGCTAATATCAATATGCTAAGAGTGATGATAACTGCTATTTTTTTCACATTGGGTGCCCCCTTTTCCGTAGTATTATAAAACTCTAATAATTAATTTATTTCTTTTATTTTATCATCTATTTTAAATAGGGGCAATATTTTTCTATTCAAACCATCTAGACACTTGTTGTAATAGCCCAAAATTAGTTAAGTCATAATGTAGTGGTGTGATTGTAACATATCCTTTGCCTAATTGATAAACATCTGTATCATCAGCTTCTTCGTCTATTAAATCCCCAGCTAACACGTAACTTCTTTCACCTTCTTCTGTTATTTTTTCAGCATACACATTTGTATACCGTCTTTCTCCTATACGACAAATCTTAATTCCTTTTATTTGATCTTCTGGTAATAATGGAACATTAACATTAATAACAATATTTTTTCCCATATTTTTATCAATAACGTTATTTAATATTTTATTAACATACTTAGCTGTTTTTAGATAATCATACTTATTAGCTCTAAAATCTGTGGAAATTGCGATAGAAGGCACTTCATATAAACTCCCCTCTATAGCTGCTGAAACAGTTCCTGAATATAAAACATCTGTTCCAAGATTATAACCATCATTAATTCCAGATATCACAAAATCAACCTTATGTTCAAGAATTTTTTCAAATGCTAATTTCACGCAATCAGCAGGAGTGCCTTTAACCCAATAAACTTTTGACTCAACACCTTCTATAACTGTTTCACCATAAAATAAAGGTTCTCTAATAGTAATAGAGTGACTTGC
>JBKGYG010000032.1:0-20629 GCA_046546235.1 Eubacteriales bacterium
TAATAATTGGATTTGTTTTTTTGGTAAAGGGTGCAGATGCTTTTGTTGAAGGGTCGGCTTCTTTAGCGAAAAAATTTAAAGTTCCAACTATACTTATTGGACTAACTGTAGTTGCGTTTGGGACAAGTGCACCTGAAGCTGCCGTTAGTATTACAGCAACTATAAATGGTTCTAGTAATATTTCTATTGGAAATATAGTAGGGTCAAATATGTTTAATATGCTTGTGGTTATAGGAATAGCAGCGATGATTAAGCCAATTAATATTAAAATTAAGACAATTCTAAAAGAGATTCCTTTTTTGTTATTGGCATCTATAACTCTTTTTATTTTAAGTATGGATGTTAAATTTAATAATAGCAATATTAATCAATTAGCATTAGGAGATGGGATTATTCTATTACTAATTTTTTTAGTTTTTTTATACTATTTAGTAGAATTAGCTATTACTTCAAAAGATAGTTCGAAAGAATTTGATGAAAACATAAATGAACAACCATTATTAAAAAGTATATTATTTGGAGCAATTGGGCTAATAGGTATAATATGGGGTAGTGATATTGTTGTTAACTCAGGTTCACATATTGCTAAATCATTAGGTATGAGCGAAACTCTCGTAGGTATTTCTATAATTGCAGTTGGAACTTCCCTACCAGAGCTTGCCACATCAATGGTTGCTGCTTTTAAGGGTGAAAGCGACATTGCAGTTGGTAATGCAATAGGCTCAACTATGTTTAATACTTTATTAATCCTTGGTCTTGCGTCGGTAATAAATCCTATTGTTGTTGAACAGAAAATATTTACCGACTTAATATTTGTTATTTGTTCAATTATATTGGTTTATTTTTTTGCTATTACAAACAAAAAGACTGTAAGATGGGAAGGCTTTATTTTAATATTGCTATATATAGGTTATTTGATTTTTGTTGTGTTAAGAAATTAATAATATGTAGGCTCTCGAATGGAGATGATAATTATTGAATTATAGACAATCAATACAGTATATTAATTCGATTCCTAAGTATTTAAATGGAAGAAAAGATATTGAAAATACGCGGAGATTAATGAAAGAACTTGGCAACCCGGAAAAAGACTTAAACGTAATACATGTAGCTGGAACAAACGGAAAAGGATCGGTTTGTGCATTTAGTGCTACTATATTGGTAGAAGCTGGCTATAATATTGGTTTGTTTACTTCTCCTCATTTAGAAAAGTACAATGAACGTATACAATTGAATTTGAATCCAATAAATGATGATGACTTTTTGAGATATTTTAATATTGTAAGAGATAAATGCATTAAATTAACTGAAAAGGGATATACACATCCTACTTTTTTTGAATTTATTTTTGCAATGTCTATTATTTGCTTTAAAGAGAAAAAAGTTTCTTATGTTATACTTGAAACAGGTTTAGGTGGGCGTCTTGATGCAACAAATATTATAGAAAAGCCTATAGCCTCAGTAATTACATCTATTGGATTTGATCATACAGAGATATTAGGGAATACTTTAGAAAAAATCGCAGAGGAAAAAGCAGGAATTATTAAAAATAATTGCCCTGTTTTTCTGAATTGTAAAAATAAGAAAGCTTATGAGGTTATTTGTCGAATATCCGAAGAAAAAAAATCAGCAATGTATCATCTGGGGAAAATAACTCATAAAGTTATAAATATAAATGATAAAACCATTGATTTTTCATTGAATACGCGATATTATAAATATGATATGGTAAAAATGTCAATGATAGGACACTATCAAATTCAGAATATCGCAATAACACTTGCATTATTTAAAATATTAAGAATATTTAACATGATTAATGATAAAGTATTATTAGAAGGGATCAGGAAGACAAAATGGCCTGGTAGAATGGAATTAATATCAAATAAGTATCTTCTTGATGGTGCACATAATATAGAAGGGATTCAATACTTTATAAAAAGCATTAGTCATTATTTTTCGAATAGACCATTAGTATTAGTCTTTGGTTGCGTTAAAGACAAGCCATATAATAAAATGATAAAAAGGCTGTGTAGAGATTTGCAATTTGAGGACATTATCCTTACAGAAATTTCTAATAATCGTACAGTTATGGCTGAAAGTTTATATGATGTTTTTAGCCAATATTATAGAACAAATATTTATATTGAAAAAGATATTAAAAAAGCAATTAGTTTAGGACAATCATTACTAAAAAAAGATGGGTTAATATGTTGTATTGGATCGTTATATTTAATAGGTGATATTAGAAATATATTAAGAGAGGAGAATTACATTGATTAATTTTGACGAAGAACTAAAAAAATACAAGCCTTGTTTAGAAATTGAACAAACCGAAGATTCAATTTATAATTATGATGTAAAGGACATTACGGATGTTTTACAGGAAATCTTAAAAGAAATAAAATCTGAAGAACAAAAATCTGAAGAACAAAAATCATAGGGTGGGGTAAAAATGATTTGTCCAAAGTGTGGAAAAAAAATAAATAATGATTATTATTGTACCAATTGTGATATGGAGATAAAATTTTATAAAAAAATAATTTTAACCTCTAAATGGCTCTATAATCAAGGGTTGCAGAAGGCTAAAGTTAGAGATTTATCTGGTGCAATTGATTATCTAAAGAGAAGTTTAAAATTTAATAAAGAGAATATCGAGGCAAGAAATTTATTAGGGCTTATTTATTTTGAGATTGGAGAAGTTGTATTAGCTCTTGAGCAATGGATTGTTAGTAAAAACATAGATATTGAAAACAATAGTGCTGAGGAGTATATAAATGATGTTCGGAACAATCAACATCAGTTTGATAGATTAAATACAGCAATTAAAAAATATAATCAATCATTAACATATGTCCATCAAAATAGTCAAGATTTAGCTATTATTCAACTAAAGAAAGTTTTAAGTTTAAATCCTAAGTTTATTAAGGCATATTGTTTGTTAACTTTATTGTATATAGAGAACCAAGAGATCGAAAAAGCTAAAAAAACTATTTTAAAAGTTCTAGCAATTGATAAAAACAATTATACAGCCTTAAGATATTATGATATGCTGATCGAAGAAACAGATTTGCCTCCTGAAGCTGAGTTATTTCCTTTAGAAGAAAATAAAGAGTATTCGAAGTTTAGAAAATTAATCTCAAACAATGCAGCATACATATATCAGATTGCATATATAATTGTAGGACTTGCAATTGGTGCCGCCATAGTTGCATTTTTAATTATGCCAAACCAATTAAATAATAAAAATAAAACTATAAATAATCTTAAGGAAGAGCATAGAATAGTATTAGATGAAAAAGAAAGCATAATAACGAATCTTAATTCAGAAATTGAAGACTTATCAATTGAATTGGAAGAAAGCACAAGTGAATTAGATTTATATCTTGATAAAGATGCTTATTATAATGCTATTGAAAGATTACAAGATGCAGTTAATCAATATTTGCTAGGTGATAGAATAGCTACGGCAGATGCGTTATATTTAGTTAACGAGGAAGCTTTGGATGAATCAATGATTTCATTGAATATATATTCCACTTTAAAAGAAGACACGTATACTTATGCAGTTAATGAGTATTACCATAGCGGATATTCTGATTATTCTTCAGGTGATTTTAGAGAATGTATAAATAAAATGACTCATATATTAAATTTACAACCAGATGGAAATAGGGCTAATGATGCAATTTACTTTTTAGCTAGAAGTCATCAACGTTTAGGAGAAGATGACAAAGCCTTACAATATTTTGACAGGCTTATAGAAGAGTTTCCTGATACTGATAGAGCTATAGATGGAGATTATTACAGAAGTCAAATAACCGATTAATTACTTGGGGACTTTTTGTCCCCGAGCTTTTAATTAGTTAAGAGTATAAGAGAATTGGTAGTTTATTATATTTTTTTAAAATACAAATGGTAAAAAATGTATATTATGTAAAATAATGCAAGAAGGAGGATTTCAATGGGTGTTGAATGTCAAATTAAAAATCGTAATTTAATAGTAACATTAAGAGGTGATTTAGATCATCACAATGCAAAGTTTGTAAGAGAAAAAATAGATAGTTTATTAAAAAGGAATAATTTGAAAAACGTTATTTTTGATTTTGCAAATATGGATTTTATGGATAGTTCAGGTATTGGTGTTATCATGGGGCGATATAAGAATTTACAAAGTGTTGGAGGCAAGGTAGCAGTTGCTAATGTTAGTCCTTCTATTGACCGTATTTTTAATATTTCAGGTTTATATAAAATTATAAGTAAATGCACAAGTGTAAATGAAGCACTTAAAAGTTTGTAAAAGGGGGATGTTAATATGGAATTTAACAATGAAATGAAAATAGAATTTGATAGCCGTTCACAAAATGAATCTTTCGCTAGAGTTGTAGTTGCTGCTTTTGCTGCACAATTGGACCCAACATTAGAAGAGATTTCAGATATTAAAACAGCTGTATCAGAAGCTGTTACTAATGCAATAATTCATGGTTACGAAAATAAAGACGGAAAAATACATATGACTTGTAAAATAAATAAAAATGGAATTTATATTCAAGTTCTAGATTTTGGTAAAGGAATAGAAAATATCGAACAAGCTAGAGAACCATTGTATACATCAAAGCCTGAGTTAGAACGTTCTGGTATGGGTTTTACAGTTATGGAGACTTTTATGGATGAAGTAGCAATTGAGTCAACTCCAAATAACGGTACAAAAATCATAATGAAGAAAAAATTGCATAGTTTATCGGATACACAATAAAAGGAAGTGATAAATATGGATAAAACCCTGGAGTTGATAAAAAAAGCACAAAAGGGGGATTTTAAAGCTAGAGAACAAATAGTTGAAGAGAATATAGGACTCATCTGGAGTATAGTAAAAAGATTTTCAAATAGAGGATATGAAATGGATGACTTGTTTCAAATAGGTAGTATAGGGCTTATTAAGGCTATAGATAAATTTGATTTATCATATAATGTTAAGTTTTCTACTTATGCTGTTCCTATGATTTTAGGGGAAATAAAACGATTTCTTAGGGATGATGGAATTATAAAAGTAAGCCGTTCATTAAAAGAAATAGCTAATAAAGTTAGAATTACAAAAGACACATTAAACAAAAAGGTTGGAAGAGAACCTACAATTGATGAGATTTCTGAAGAAATAGGCGTTAGTACAGAAGATATTGTTTTGGCACTTGAATCTAATTCTGAAGTTGAATCATTATATAAGACTATTCATCAAGGTGATGGAAATCCTATTTTTCTAATTGATAAAATAGAAAAATCAGTTGATGAAAATGAAAGGATGTTAGATAAGATAGCATTAAGGGAAGTAATAAAAAATCTTAATCCAAAAGAAAAAGAAATTATTATTCTTAGATATTTTAAGGATAAAACACAAACTGAAATAGCTAATCATATTGGAATTTCTCAAGTTCAAGTTTCTAGATTAGAAAAAAAGATCTTAAAACAATTAAAATCAAAGTTATCATAATAATTATACTTATTAAGGTACAAAATAAAAGTGCTTTAATAAGTTTTTTTGTTGATTGAAAGTCTTTTAAAAATCAATATAATAGTATCAGAAAGCCACTTTTGTTAATTTTTTATAATTTTTACCAGAATATATATTATTTATTTCCTTAAAATATAAGTATAAATTGAAAAAGTAGGGAGTGGAATGCATTTGAAGAAAAAATGGCTTTATTGTATTTCTTTAATATTAATTATAATGATTATATCAATTTCTTACTGGTATTTTTATGTAAGAGAAGAAAATGAAATTAGTTACGAAGGTACATTTGTACAAGAAGATATTAATAATCAAAAGGGCTGATGCTATGGGAAAAGAGACTATCTACCTAAAAGCTGCTAAGAAAACAATCGTTGTAAAGAAAAATATATTAATAGAGGATATAGCAAAAATCGAAGGGAAAAATCCTAAAATAATCAATAAAATAAAAAAAATACAGGTTTATGAAATAGAAGAAGATAAAAAGAAAAATTACGTTATATCTATATTAAAAATTATTAATCTTATACAAAGTAATATAGATGATATTAACATACAAAATATTGGAGAAACAGATGCAATAATTTTGTATTGGCCTAAATTTAGTGAAGAAAGAGTTTTCTTACAGTATTTAAAAGTTATAGTAGTATGTTTAATTATTTTTACTGGCGGAGCAATAGCAATAATGACATTTCACACAGATGTTTCGATGCCAGATGTTTTTAGTGAATTATATAGGATATTTACAGGAGTGAAAACTGGTAATCCTACTTTTTTAGAGATATTTTATTCTATTGGGTTGGCATTAGGTATTATTGTTTTTTTTAATCATTTTACTACAGTTCGTTTTAGTGATGACCCAACGCCAATAGAAGTAGAAATGCGTATGTATGAGAAAAATGTTGAAGATAGTATAATTGAAGCCCTTACAGATGAAAGGAAAGAAGTAGATGTGGATTAACTATATTATATTAGCATTTATTGGCATTAGTGCAGGGATTATTGTTTCTGCTGGTTTATTTGCTTTTATTTCTGTGATAGGAATAATTCCTAGATTAATGCAAAAAACAAATACTCAAGATTTTGTAAATGTTTATGAAGATGCAGCTACATTAGGAGGGTTATTTGGTGCGGTTTGTATTATGTTTGAAGTAAGGATACCTATAGGAGTAGTTGGTTCGTCAATCTTTGGTATTTTTGCTGGGATATTTGTTGGAAGTTTGGCTGTATCTTTAGCAGAGGTTTTAAATGTTATTCCAATTTTAACAAGAAGATTAAGGCTGAATGTTGGTATGGCATATTTTATTGTTGCTTTAGCTTTAGGTAAAATGGTAGGGTCCCTTATTTATTTCATTGTGCCTGGTTTTACTATTTTTAATTAATTAAGGAGGTGGAAATTTGAAAAAGCAAAAAAATCAACCGAAAATAAATAAAGAATACAATCAATTAGTGCAAAGAATGTCTCCAAAACCAAAATTATTTAAAAACTGTTTATGGGCATTTTTTGTCGGAGGTGCAATTTGTACTATTGGGCAAGGAATAAATAATTATATTCTTAGTTTAGGGCAAAATACAGAAGATGCTGCTGCTTGGACGGCGATAATTTTAGTATTCCTTGGAGCACTATTTACAGGATTGGATTTGTATGATGAATTAGGAAAATATGCAGGGGCTGGATCAGTTGTGCCTATTACTGGATTTGCAAATTCTGTTGTTTCACCTGCAATTGAATATAAAAAAGAAGGTTATGTATTTGGAGTGGGAGCAAAAATATTCACGATTGCTGGCCCAGTGATATTATATGGAATCTTTTCTTCGGTAATAGTTGGACTAGTTTATTATTTTTATAAATTGATAGGATGATGTGATTATGGGAAAAATAATTGGAAGTCAAAGCATTGAATTTAGTAATCCGCCTGTAATTGTTGGTTATGCATCTATTGCAGGACCAAAAGAGGGAAAAGGATTACTTGGAGAATATTTTGATCAGGTTCTTGATGATGTGTTATGGGGAGAAGAAACTTGGGAGAAAGCTGAAACTAAACTACAAAAAGAAGTGGCAAAAATGGCAGTGCAAAAGTCTAATCTAACTATGGATGATATTAGATACATTTATGCTGGAGATTTATTAAGTCAATTAATTGCTACTTCCTTTGCTGTAAGGGACTTGCAAAGGCCATTATTTGGATTGTATGGAGCTTGTTCTACAATGGGTGAGAGTTTACAACTAGCTTCAATGTGTATAGATGGTGGGTTTGCTGATTATACATTAGCAATAAGTTCAAGTCATTTCTGTGGAGCTGAAAAAGAATTTAGATATCCTTTGGAATTTGGGAATCAACGCCCACCTACTGCTACTTGGACAGTTACAGGGAGTGGAGGAATTGTTTTAGGTAGACAAGGTAAAGGACCAAGGGTAACACATATTACACCAGGAAAAGTAATTGATTATGGTATTAAGGATCCTATGAATATGGGAGCTTGCATGGCTCCTGCAGCAGTAGATACAATCTATCAACATTTAAAAGACTTAGGAAGAACAGCTGATGATTATGATGTTATAGCAACGGGTGACCTAGGAGTAGTAGGTAAATCACTTGCAAAAAAAATGTTGTTAGAAAAAGGGTATGAAATGAAAAATAATTTTACAGATTGTGGTATTGAGATTTTTGCATCAGCAACCCAAGATACTCATGCAGGAGGTAGTGGTTGTGGATGTTCAGCAGTTACTTTAACTGGATATTATCTTAAAAAAATAGAGGCTGGGGAGTTGAATCGTATTATGATAGTGCCTACTGGAGCATTATTAAGTCCAGTAAGTTCTAATGAGGGTGAAAGTGTTCCTGGAATTGCACATGCAGTAGTAATCGAGAATTGTTAATTAATGAAAGGAATGAAAGATAATATGGATATAATGGAGTATGTTAGAGCTTTTATAACTGGGGGGGTTATATGTATAATTGCTCAGATTTTAATGGATACAACTAAACTTATGCCGGCTAGAATATTAGTGATATATGTAAGTGCAGGGGCTATATTAACTGGGTTGCAGCTATATCAGCCAATTGTTGATTTTGGTGGGGCAGGAGCAACAGTTCCTTTGTTAGGTTTTGGATACTCTCTTGGAAAAGGCGTTATGAAAGCAGTTGATCAATATGGATTTTTAGGCGTGTTTACAGGTGGTATGATGGCTACAGCTGGAGGAATTTCTGCAGCTTTAATATTTGGATATCTTGCAGCATTATTGTTTAATCCAAAACCTAAAAAATGATAAACATAAGGAGATGGCTATATTGCGTACTATGTGGAAAGGATCTATAAGCTTTGGGTTAGTAAATATACCAATAAAAATGTATACAGCTACTGAAAATAAAGACATTAAGTTTAGATATCTTCACAAAAAATGTAATACGCCAGTAAAATATAATAAAATATGTCCAAATTGTAACGAAGAATTGAAAGAAGATGATATTGTTAAAGGTTATGAATATGAACCTGGACATTTTGTTATTTTAAATGAAGAAGATTTTAAAGCTGTAGAAACAGAAGTTGAAAAAGCTATAGATATTCTTGACTTTGTAAACTTATCTGAGATTGATCCCATATATTTTGATAAAAGTTATTATTTATCACCTCAAGAAACAGGAGGAAAGGCATATAATTTACTTCGGGAAGTAATGAATAGAACTAATAAAATTGCGATAGCTAAGATTACAATAAGAAGCAAACAATCTTTAGCAGCATTAAGAGTCTATAAAAATGTGCTTATTTTAGAAACAATTTTTTATCCAGATGAGGTAAGAGAACTAACGACAGTGCCAGGAATCCCACAAAATAAGAATTTAGACCAAAAAGAAATGAATATTGCTACTCAGTTGGTAGAAAATTTAACGTCAGAATTTCAACCAGAAAAATACAAGGATGATTACAGAATAGCTCTAAGAAATATAATTGAGCAAAAGGTTCAAGGAAAAGATATTCATGTTACAAAAGGAGAAGAACATAAAAATGTTATTGATCTTATGGAGGCACTTCAAAAAAGCCTAAAGGAGACAAAAAAAGTTGATAAGAAGCAGAAAACCACAGCAAGTTAAGGTGATATCATGGAATTAATACTGCCTATGGAACCAATTATTTCAAAAAAAATTCCAAGTGAGGACCAATGGATTCATCAGATAAAATGGGATGGGATTAGGGCAATAACATATATTGAACACCAAGATTATAAAATCTACACAAAAAAAGGAAACGAAAGAACAAAAAACTTCTCTGAATTTAAAGATATTACAAAAATTTTTCTTGGAAAACAAGGAATTATTGATGGTGAAATTGTAGTTTTTGATGAGTTAGATAGACCAAATTTTCAATATGTTATTCATCGTGAGAGAAGGAAGACAAATGTAAGTTATTATCAAAGAAAATATCCTGCTTATTATATTTTATTTGATATACTTTTTTTGAACGGAAAAGATTTGAGAGGTTATGCCTATGAGGAAAGGATAGCTATATTAAAAAAAAATATTAAAAAGGACTCGCGAATAGTCGTTACGGATAATTTTTATGATGGATTTCATTTATTTAGACTTATGAAAGAAAAAAATTATGAAGGTATTGTTTCAAAAAGAAAAAGTAGTTTATATATTAGTGGTAAGAAACATAAAGAATGGTTTAAGATTAAAATTACCAAAATGATGTTAACGGTAATAGGTGGGTTAAAATATAAAGATAATCTACCTAATTCACTATTAATAGGAATATATCAAAGCAAAAAATTATTTTATCTTGGGAATGTAGCTATTGGTTTAAAAGAATCAGATAAAATTATTATAAATAAATATAAAAGTAAATTAGAACAAAAGGAGTCTTCGTTTACAAATTATAATGAGGATAATATTATTTGGCTACAACCTGTATTAACTTGTTGGATTAGCTTTCTGGAAAGGACTAATAATGGTGGATTAAGGCATCCGAAAATCATTGGGTTTAGTCAGGAAAAACCAGAAGAAGCTGATGGAAGGGAATATACAAATAATGACAATAATTAATGTTGAAGGAATAGGTGTAAATATTACGAATCCTAATAAAATATTATGGCCAATGCTTGGGATTACAAAGATAGAATATTTGAAGAAACTAACTGTTATTGCTGATTCTTTGATTAAGTATACCAAAGGTAGATTATTAACTACAATAAGATATCCGGATGGCGTAAATAATTCTTCTTTTTTTCAAAAAAACACACCAAATTATGCTCCAAAATGGATAGATACTTATAAGAATGAAGATAAAAATTATATATTACTGAATAAGTTAGCTACTCTAATCTGGTTAGGTAATCAAGGTTCTTTAGAGTTTCATATATCATTTAATACAATTAATAATCCCTTAAACCCTTCAAGTTTAGTCTTTGATTTAGACCCCTTTAAAGAACAAGATTTTGATGAAGTTATAGAAGTTGCTTTATTAGTTCATGAAACATTAGAACAACTACATTTAAAGAACTATGTTAAAACTTCAGGGGCAACTGGTTTGCAAATATTTATACCATTAGGAAATAAATATAACTATCTAGAAGCTAGAAATATTAATGCTTTTTTTGCAAAATACTTTTCAGATAAGTATCCAACTAAGATAACAACTGAGAGAATGATTAAAAATAGAGGAAGAAAATTGTACTTCGACTATCTACAGATATGGGAAGGAAAAACAATAATAGCACCTTACTCGCCTAGAGGAACGAATGATGCAACTGTATCTATGCCTTTAACTTGGGAAGAACTAAAAAAAGGTGTTAGGCCAAAAGATTTTAATCTATTAAATATAGAAGAAAGACTTGTTAAAAATGATTTGTTTGAAAACGTAATGCACGAAAATAATAATGAGGGTTTGGATTATATACTAGAAGTTGTAGGTGGAAAGTTAGAGCTAAAATGAAGCCTAATCAAAGATTAGGCTTCATTTTAGCATTTTAGTCATCATTATCGTTTTCCTCATCATCAGGAATATCTGGAAAGTCAGGATCATTTATATATTCATCAGGAATATCTGGAAAGTCAGGAATATCATCTAAATGGTCTGATTCAGAGTGTATGGTACAATATTCACCTTCCATTGACTCTGGGTATTCATAGTCTTCATCTTCTATCCTAGGTTGTCGTGCTGGGTCAAATAATGAAGGATCTATGGGTTCTGGTCGTACAATATATACTCGTTCTTCAGTAAGTTCTTCAGGGCAATATTCAGTAGCAAATAATTCTTCTTCAGTACAAATTGTAAATTTTTGATGAACATCACACTCTTCTGTTGGTTCGGTACCACTTGCAAAATATTCAGTTTTTATCGTGCTCCCTCTAGGGTCTTCATCACATAGTCCTGGAACAGCTAATTTGCCTGATTCAGTACATATATCTACAGAAATAATTCCAGATGGCCGCTCAAATCTTTTATAATCAAGGTTGTCATGAATTTTTTTCATAACATCACGCCACAAATATTTATGATATGCAACATTGTAGTTCAAAGTTTTATTATTATCGTATCCCATCCAAATAGTACCAATGTAATATGGTGTGTATCCAGAGAACCATACATCTTTATCATCTGAAGTAGTACCTGTTTTACCTGCGATTGGCATATTTCCAAAGTTAGACTGAGTGGCAGTACCACCTGGTTCTAAAACATCTTCCATAGCATTTGTTAATAAGAAAGAAGTAGTTTCTTTCATAACCGTTTGTTGCGAAGGATTATTCTCAAGGATTAAATCACCATTATGGTCAAGAACTTTTGTATAAAAGATTGGTTCTACATATACTCCTTTGTTAGCAATAGCACCATAGCCAGCTGTTAGTTCTAAGTTAGAAACTCCTTTTGTTACACCACCAAGTGCTAATGGTAAACCAATATCAGAATAAGTTCTTCCATTTATTTCTTGTTTATCAATAATACTAGTAAAACCAAGTTTAGTTAAATAGTCATAACCTAGTTGAGGACCTATATCTTCTAAAGTTTTTACTGCAACTATATTCATAGAATAAGAAATTGCTTGTCTGATAGTAGAAAGCCCTCTAAAATTATAAGTATATCTTGAGGTGTCATACCAGTTTTTTACGTTTTTACCATTTGGATATTGGTAAGGTACATCATCTTGAATAGAAGCTAATGTAAAGCCTGCTTTATCTATTGCTGGTAAAAATGATGCTAAAACTTTAAAAGTGGATCCAGGTTGCCTATAGGTATCTGTTGCCCTATTAAGTACTTGATTTCCTTTTTTTTCACCACGTCCACCAGAGATAGCTTTAACATGACCATTATGATAATCCATAATAACCATAGAGGCTTGAGGTTGAGGGGTAGTATTAAATACTTCTCCTAATACTTCTCCACCGTTTTCTAATAGCGAATTTTTATACTCATCTACATATTTTAAAGCTTCTTCCTCGTTACTAAATAATAAGTCGAAATTACTATTTTCTGCTTTGAAATAATTTTTTAATGTGTTTTCATCATAATTGTCTATAGTATCATCATCATTTTTTATGGATAAACGATATTTTTCAAGTAAAACAGCATAATCAACTTCTTTTGGGGGATAATTTTCTTCGTCGTTAAGGATATCATCAACAGATTTTTGAATCTCTGAATCTTGGGCTATATATATTTTTAGGCCACCCCTATATATTTTATTATAAGCTTGAGCCTCAGTCATACCATTTTTTGTTTGTAAATCTTCTGCAATATCGTCAATAGCTTTATCTACATAATATGAAAGGGAAGAACCTGAATCATACTCTTGATTTATTACTTGAATATTAGTATAAACATCTTCATTTAAAGCTTCTTCGTATTCTTCTTGTGTTATATATTCTTGTTCTAACATTTTTTTTAAAATTATTCTTTGGCGTTCTTGATTGTTATCTGGGTTTTTAGTAGGGTTATAATGCTCGGGTCGTTGAGTAATAGCTGCTAATACAGCACTTTCTGCTATAGTTAATTCACTAATATCTTTATTAAAATATCGAAAAGCAGCTGCCTGTACACCTAGAGTACCCTGCCCTAGAGAAATTGTATTTAAATAATGTTCAAGTATAATTTCTTTTGAATATTCTTTTTCCAATTCAATTGCTAAATACTGTTCTTGAATTTTTCTTTTAAATGATTTTTCTTTTGATAATACATTGTTTTTTATTAATTGTTGTGTTAAAGTACTTGCGCCTTCGCTTAGGTCACCTTCTTTAATATTAATAAAAGTAGCACGCATTATTCCTTTTAAATCAATACCGCTATGTGTCCAAAATCGCTCATCTTCAATAGCAACAAAGGCGTTGTGTACATGCTCAGGTATTTCATCTATTTCCTTATAGATTCTGTTAGAATTTTCTCCAACAAGGCGAACAATTTCATTACCCTGTTGATCGTATACAATAGATGTATAACCTTCAGGAGCAATATTGACATCTTCTAGATTAGGAGCTGAATCGATTATCCCTTTTACTGCTCCTAAAACAGTGCCGACTCCAATAATTGCAATAAGTAAAATACCTAAGATTAAAACTCTAAAAAAAGATATATTTATTTTATTTCCTATTTTATGTTTTTTTGATTTTAATTTTTCCTGCTTTTTTTTATTATTCTCTTTGCTAAAATTCATATTTAACCTCCTTTTAACTTTTTAATTATATCAAAATATCTAATAATAATAAAGTGATTTAATATTATTTAATAAAATTAACAAGTTAGTAAAATTGTAGTTTTATGTTCGGGGGACTAGTTATTAGAAGTAGGAAAGCCCTAACATTCTAGGGGTTATTCACAAATAACCCAGACCCAATTACTATAAAGTATTAACAACTTTTTTGCTTGTTATATAGGGAAGTCCTATTTTTAATACAATTCAATTTTTGTAGGGGCGTATCACGATGCGCCCGGGTTTTTGACAGTTGCATAAAGTAAAAATCTTTAAAAGCCTTGAAGTAGGCTCATTTTTTTAAAAAAATCTTCAGAAAAAAATACTAGATAGATTATCCCCGTTTTCATTCAAACTACCACCTGCATTGATGATGGTGAAATCGCCAATAAGAAAATCCATTATATCATAATAATTTATCGGTTACTTGAAAAACAATTAAATGACGATTTTACCTGTGTATCTATCATTGAAATTTAAGAAACGACAATATTCCTCTTTACACCCGAAATAATTTTACTGATGCTTTTGACTTTAGAACTGACTATCAGATTTTGATAACTAAAAAAATGAAAAAAAATGTTAAAGAAACTAAAATGAGAAAAAAGTACGCAGTTTTTATACCTATAACAAAAGCGGTAGAAACCTTGTTTAATAAGGTTTTTACAGTTTTTTGTCTTGTTCAAGTGTCAAAACCAGGAGTATATAATCAACTATATGATCAATTTTAATAGGTCAGACAAGGATTATATTATATAACAGACTATTTAAAAATGTATAATTATAGTGTATTATGTAAGTGTAGTGTCAAGTATAAGTGGTTATATGATTGAAAAAGCAAAAAATAATATCAATTATTGCAATATTATCTTTAAATTCAGTTTGTAATAATGATTATAGATATTCTGTAACACAATAAATAATTGTTTATGTAACAAGGACAGGTACTAAATATCACTAGTTGCGGTTATTTACATAGTAGCAGTATACCAATAAATTTATCTAAGACAAAGTTATGGTAATAATAACTTAAATATTGATTTATCATAATAAAAGGAGAGAAATATATGAAAGAAAAGAAAAATAATCAAGGTAAAGGATTATTAACAGCTCTTATTGTTTGGATTATTTTTATGATAATATCACAAATAGCTCTTAATCAACAAGAAGAAAGTGTTGAAATAATAATAACAATCTCTTTAATTTGTTTGATTGGTGGCTTGTTCTATGAAATTGTTATCATCTTTAAAAAAACAGATAGAAGATATTATGAAGAAGAGAATATACCAAAAGAATTAATTGAAATAAAAAAACAAGAGAAGGAAAAAGATAAAGCGTATATTAAAAAACTTGAGGACGTAACTTATGTTGGTGGACATGAAAAATTTTCAAAAATATCTAAAGGTGTAATTGGAATCAAGGAGGGAATATTAACTTTTTATATAAATAATAGAAAATATATAGGGTATGATTATACTATTATTAAAAATGAAATTTTTAGTTTAGCTACTAAAAACATAAAAAAAATCACATATGAATTATCTGAACAAATAACTGCTGTTAGATACTTATTGATAGGAATTGCTTCTTTCGCTTTTAAAAAGAAAACTTATTATTTAATAATTGATTATGTAAGTGAAAACGGAGTAGATAATCAAGTAATATTTGAAACTGGCTCAGAAAAAGATCAGAATTTCTATAATGAACTAAATGTACAAAGAAATAAATATATAAGTGTTAAGTCAGAAACAGAAGAAATAAAAAACATTACAAGTAGCAAAGATAATGAGTCAGATATATATGAACAGATAAAAAACTTAGGTGAATTAAAATCAATGGACTTAATAAGTGAAGAGGAATATAATGAAAAGAAAAAAATCTTATTGGATAAGATTAACTAACTAGGGTTTTAATAAATCAAAAGCTAAAATCAAAAGGTTGTTTTAACCCTTTTTGATTTTAGCTTTTTCTGCTATTTAAGTATTACTTTATATTCTAAGCCATTCTAAAAAATAATAATAACATAATTATTTTTTATTTTTCTTTTATAAGCCAAAACAGTATTTCAACAAGAATAGTCTTGTTAATATCACGTCTTTATTTATTTCATTCTCATCTTTTGTTTATACTGCAGTATTATTTTCCTACATCAATATACATTTTTTAAATTATTGAGGTACTAACTGGGATTGGGAACTTTGATGTAGATGATATTTTGTTTTTGGTTCAATTTGTGGTTATCACAGCTTTCGTTTATTTATTAGATTTTTTTCAAAGAGATAAATTACAGACATTAAAGAAATTTTCCAAATATCACTAATATAGGAATTTCAAAAGCGATTCCTATAAAAAAGTCTTTAAATCAACATTATTATTAAGCAGAGCAAAATATTAATTTATATAATTAAAAGAAACATTACTCATACTCATATTATAGATAACTAAGAAAGTTGATTCTATATAAAATAATAAAATTCAACTTAAGGAGATGATTAGTATGCGAATTTTTTAAGAAATGTTGTTACAACATCATAGCAATATTTGCAGAAAAGGAGTAGGAAGTTTTAAAGACAATTGATATATCGCGAAGCGAACGTGGCGAATCCACTTTTGTCATTATTAAAATGCTGCTTTTAAAATTATCGAGGTTTTATATTATTATTAACAATGAACAGGCTAATTGAATAAAATAATAAGAAGAAGGTTTTAACTGAGAGGTGTGTTAATATTATATTTAATAGACGTTACTTAAAAGGACGTAAACCTAATAGAAAAAAGAGAAAACTACATTTTAAATTATTTTTATTTCTTATTATTTTAGTTACAATTAGCACCTACTTATATTATTATCTTGATAAAAAAATAATGCCGACTTTACTAGCTATGGCAGAGATGAAAGTAAAAACAAAAGCAACAAATGTGATAAATGATTCAGTTAAGGCAGTAATAGAAGAGAATAATATCAATACTAACGAACTTGTTACATATTATTTTAATGATAAAGGGGAAATAACTTCTTGTGGAATTAATACTATTATGATTAATCAATTAAGCTCCGAAATAGTAGATAAGATAACATATGATTTAGACAAATTAGGAGTTGAAAACATTAGTATACCAATGGGGAATCTTTTGGGGAGTAATATGTTTGGAAATATAGGTCCTGATATTCAAATAGAACTTCTTCCTATTGGTACAACAATGATTAATTATGATAGAGAGTTTAGATCGAAAGGTATAAATCAAATAAATCATCGAGTTTGGTTAAATATAGATGCTTCATTGCAAGTTGTTGTTCCTATGGCAACAGAACAGTTAGTTGTTAGTCAAGAAATAACGTTAGTTGATCGTGTTATAAGTGGTGTTGTACCACCTAATTATATAAATGTGCCAGAAGATAACGCTTTAAACGTTGTGCCAGATGATGTATCTGAGTAGAAGTAGCTAATCTTTTATTTGACAATTGCAATTTCAAAATTGAAAAGTTGCAAAAACTAGGAGGAATATGTTATAATTAATTTGTTTTTTGCATTAAAATTATTAGAAAGCACTCGTTTTTTTGCAATCACCAACGATAGAAAAGATGGTTTTTTGAAAAAAAATGAGTTTACTAATAATATATTTATTATTATGAATATGAGGTGTATTTATGAAATTCACAAAGATGCAAGGGTTAGGGAACGACTACATTTATATTAATTGTTTTGAAGAAAAGGTAGAGGATCCAAAAAATTTGGCTATTGGTATGAGTGATCGTCATTTTGGAGTTGGATCTGACGGATTAGTCTTAATATTACCATCAAAAATAGCGGATTTTAGAATGAGAATGTTTAATGCAGATGGTTCTGAAGCAGAAATGTGTGGAAATGCTATAAGATGTGTAGGTAAATATGTTTATGACTATGGTTTAACAGATAAAAATATTATTACTATTGAAACTATGGCGGGTATTAAAGTTCTTGATTTAACAGTAGAACTAGATAAAGTAACCCTAGTTAAGGTTGATATGGGAGAGCCTATATTGGAAGCTCATAAGATTCCTGTTAAAAGTGATTTAAAACCTGTAATAGGACAGAGTTTAGAAGTTAATAAAGTAAAATATAATTTTACTTGTGTGTCTATGGGTAATCCCCATGCTATAACGTTTGTTGAAAAAGTAGACAACTATCCTATTAAGAAAGTTGGGCCACTAGTAGAAAACAATCCAATATTTCCTAATAAAACAAATGTAGAATTTGTTGAGATAATTGACAAAAAAACTCTAAAGATGCGTGTTTGGGAACGTGGAAGTGGAGAGACTATGGCATGTGGTACAGGAGCTTGTGCAACATTAGTCGCAGCAGTGTTGAATGGTAAATCAAATCGTGAAGCAACTATAAAATTATTAGGAGGGGATTTGTTAATTGAGTGGGAAAAAAGCAATAATCATATTTATATGTCAGGGCCTGCAGAAGTATCATTTGAAGGAATTTGGTTTAAAAGATAAATAAATAAGGAGGAAAAATAATGGCTGAAAGTTACATTCAAAAATTGATCGCTGAAAGAATAGGTGGAAATCAATTTGGTAAAAGTACAGTAATTTACAAGTTTGAAAAAATTAAGAGAGCAAAAAGAGAAGCAATGAAAAATCACCCAGATATGGATATAATTGATATGGGAGTAGGTGAGCCAGATGCGATGGCAGATATAGGTGTTGTTGAAACTTTAAACAAAGAAGCTCGCAAATGGGAAAACAGAGATTACGCTGATAACGGAATTGATGAATTTAAATTAGCCGCTGCGAAATATTTAGAAGATGTTTTTGGAGTCAGGGGAATTAATGGGCTAACAGAAGTTAATCATGCAATCGGTTCTAAACCTGCATTAGCAATGATGGCACAAGCTTTTATTAATCCTGGAGACGTTACTTTAATGACTGTTCCTGGATATCCTATTATGGGAACTATGACTAAATGGTTAGGTGGAGAAGTTCAAAATCTTCCTTTGTTAGAAGAAAATAGTTTTTTGCCAGATATAGATAATATATCAGAAGATGTCGCAAAAAGAGCAAAACTATTGTATTTAAACTATCCAAACAATCCAACAGGAGCATCTGCTACTAAAGAGTTTTTAGAGAAGGTTATTAAGTTTGCTAAGAAGAATGATATTATAGTAATATATGATGCAGCTTATGCAGCATTAACTTTTGATGATAATAGACCTTTTAGTTTTCTTTCCTTAGAAGGAGCTAAAGAAGTTGGTGTTGAAATACATTCATTATCTAAAGCTTACAACATGACAGGTTGGCGTATAGCTTTTGTTGTAGGGAATGAATTAGTTGTTAAAGCATTTGCGGCAGTAAAAGATAATAATGATTCCGGACAATTTAAAGCTATTCAAAGAGCTGGAATTTATGCGCTTGAGCATCCAGAGATTACTAAAAAAACAGCATTAAAATATTCTAGAAGGCATAATATGCTAGTAGATGTTTTGAATAAAATAGGATTCAAAGTAAAAAAACCAAAAGGGTCATTTTATCTATATGTAGCTATTCCTAAAGGTACTAAAGATGGTAAAACATTTAAAAATGCGGAAGAGTTTTCTCAATACCTTATTAAAGAAACCTTGATATCTACTGTTCCTTGGGATGATGCTGGAGCATATGTTCGTTTTTCTGTTACTTTCTTAGCAGAAGATGAGCAAAAAGAAAAAGAAGTAATAGATGAAATTTATAAAAGATTATCCAGAGTAGAATTCATATTTTAGGCTAAACTGAGCGTTTTCATTGAAAACGCTCAGTTTGTAGAAGAAAAACTAATTTAAGATATAATAATTAAAATAGTAGTATAAATATATATTATTATTTTCGATTAATTATAAAAAGGAGGGTTTAAAATGGAACAAAAATATTCTCGTGAGGAAATAAAAAGACTTGTTTTAGAAAATGATGTAAAGTTTATAAGACTTCAATTTGTTGATATTTTAGGAGCACTTAAAAATGTTGCTATAACAGTCGATCAACTTGATAAAGCATTTAATAATGAAGTTGTGTTTGACGGTTCGTCAATAAAAGGTTTTGTAAGAAGTGAAGAGGCTGATATGTACTTAAAACCTGATTTAAGTACTTTTGAGATTTTTCCTTGGCGTCCACAACAAGGTAAAGTAGCTCGATTGATTTGTGATATTTATAGTGCTGATGGAACCCCTTTTGAAGGAGATCCAAGATATGTTCTCAAAAAAGTAATCTCTGAAGCAAATGAATTAGGGTATGAATTTAAAGTGGGTCCGGAATTTGAATTTTTTCTATTTCATACTGATGAAAATGGAGATTCAACTACAACAACTCATGATAAAGCAGGTTATTTTGATTTAGGGCCTCTTGACTTAGGGGAAAATGTAAGACGTGATATGGTACTTACTTTACAAAATATTGGTTTTGATATCGAAGCATCCCATCATGA
>JBKGYG010000033.1:0-20560 GCA_046546235.1 Eubacteriales bacterium
GGTGGTGGGACAAATCGCGTTGCGAACGTGGCGAAGCCACTTTTGTCCTTATATATTTGAGTTACTTAGATAAGTTTCATTAATAGCTATTACTTTTTTTATAGCTGTAGTAGCAGGGCCTCCTATAGAGTTCCTTTTTTCAACGCAGTTTTCTAGTTTAATAGCTTCATAAATATCATTTTCAAATATTGGATTAATTGATTTATACTCATCAAGTGATAGGTTATCTAAACTTTTACGTTTATCTATACAATATAGTACTAATTGACCAACAATATGATGAGCATCTCTAAAAGCAATGTTTTTAGTAACTAAATAATCTGCTACATCCGTAGCATTTGTAAATCCGTTTTGACAACTTTTGTACATGTTTTCTTTATTAAAATTTAAAGTTTCAATCATAGGTGCAAATAATTTTAAACTTGTTTTAACAGTATCAATTGCGTCAAAGACAAGTTCTTTATCTTCTTGCATATCTTTATTATAGGCAAGAGGCAAACCTTTTAGAGTGGTTAGCAAACTTATAAGAGCACCATAGATTCTACCAGTTTTTCCTCTAATTAATTCGGCAATATCTGGATTTTTCTTCTGTGGCATAATACTACTTCCGGTACTATAAGCATCATCTATTTCAACAAATTGATATTCATTAGAACTCCATATAATAAGTTCTTCACAAAATCGGCTTAAATGCATCATAGTTATTGAAAGGCCATTAAGAAGTTCAATAAGAAAATCTCTATCTGCTACAGTATCCATACTGTTGAGGGTTATATTTTTGAAGCCTAGTTCTTTAGCTACATACTCTCGATCTATAGGAAAAGATGTTCCTGCTAAAGCTCCAGAACCTAATGGCATCTCATCCATACGATGATATAAGTCTTTTAATCTTGAACGATCTCTTTTGAACATTTCAAAATAAGCCATAAAATGATGTGCTAATGTTGTTGGTTGGGCTTTTTGTAAATGTGTAAAACCAGGGAGAATAGTTTTTGTATGTTCTTTGATAACTTTTATTAATGTTTTAAGGAAGTTGTATAATAACTCATCAACAATTTTAATTTCATCCCTAGTATAAAGTTTCATATCTAATAATACTTGATCATTACGGCTTCTACCAGTGTGAAGCTTTTTGCCTGTTTCTCCAATTCGCTCAATTAATGTTGATTCAATAAAACTATGAATATCTTCTTGGGCAAAATCTATTTCTAAAGTGCCTTCATCAAGATCTTGTAATATACTTTCTAAACCTTTTACAATTTTCTTACATTCATCATTTTTTATAATATCTTGTTTAGCTAACATTTTTACATGAGCAATACTACCTTGAATATCGTATTTATATAATCTTTGGTCAAACAAAATAGAAGCATTAAACTCATGAACAAGAGCATCTGTTTCTTTTGTAAATCTTCCGCCCCAAAGTTTCATACTTAACCTTCTTTCTATTTATATTTTTCGTTTTTAAAATAAAAGTTTAGATTTAAATAATTAACAAAAAATCTCAGCTATTTCGAAAGATTTTTTACTATTTAAGAGTGGAATAGCGTAGCCGGATGGAGGAGCAAACCCCTTTGCACAAGGATGTGCAACGGGGTTTTGTAACTCTTATATAGTGAAAAGTCTGATTTGGTTGCAACTTACTTTTAAAATCTATTTCTTTTCATTTAATAACATAGCTCTAACTTTTAATGGAAGTCCAAATAAATTGATAAATCCTTCAGCATCTTTATGGTCATACAAATCTCCAGTAGTAAAACTTGCTAAGTTTTCACTGTAAAGTGAGTAATCTGAAGACATTCCAGCAGGAATAATATTACCTTTATAAAGCTTTAACTTTATTGTACCTGTTACAGTTTTTTGAGTTTCATCAATAAAAGCAGAAAGTGCTTCTCTTAATGGAGTGAACCATTCACCACTATAAACAAGTTCAGAAAATTTAAGTGCAACATTAGCTTTAAAAGAAAGAGTTTGTTTATCTAAACAAAGTTCCTCTAATTGTCTATGTGCCGCATAAAGAATAGTACCTCCTGGAGTTTCGTAAATGCCTCTTGATTTCATACCAACTACACGGTTTTCTAATAAATCAATAGTACCAATACCATGCTTGCCTCCAAGTTCATTTAAAGTATCTATCAAATCCACCCCATTAATATCATTTCCATTAAGTTTAGTTGGGATACCTTTTTCAAAATACAATTCTACGTATTCAGGTTCATTAGGTGCTTTTTCAGGTGAAACTGATAGTTGAAGTAATTTATCATAATCAGGCTCTAAATCAACTTCTTCTAATTCTAATCCTTCATGACTTATATGCCATAAGTTTCTATCGCGACTATAACTTGTTTCTTTGCTAAAAGGAAGAGTAATACCGTGGTCTACACAATATTGGATTTCATCTTCTCTTGATTGCATATCCCATATTCTCCAAGGAGCAATTATTTCTAAATCAGGAGCTAAGGCTTTAATAGTAAGTTCAAAACGAACTTGATCATTGCCTTTTCCTGTTGCACCATGGCAGATTGCTTGAGCATTTTCTTTCCTAGCTATCTCTACAAGTCTTTTTGAAATCAAAGGTCTAGCTATTGATGTGCCTAACAAATATTTGTGTTCATATACAGCGTGAGCCTTTAATGTTGGCCAAACATAATCAGTGACAAATTCATCTTTAACATCTTCTATGTATAATTTGGTAGCTCCAGATGCTTTAGCACGTTCTTCTAAACCATCCAACTCTTTGCCTTGACCAACATCTATACATACACAAACAACTTCAAAATCATAATTTTCCTTAAGCCAAGGGATAATAACTGTAGTATCTAATCCTCCAGAATAGGCTAAAATAACTTTCTTTTTCATAAAATAAAACTCCTCTCTTTATTTCAATGCATATTTATTTAATACTCATTTTCGTCTTATAATAAATATACATTAAAGTAATAAAATATGCAAGAGTTATTTATAAAAAATATAATTATTTTTATGGAATCTTTATATTGATTATTGGTATATAATATAGAAGTTAAATTATAATCATAAATACACCTATGAATAAATATTATAAAATAGGGTTGAATAATCTATTAAAATTATGTATAATTATAAAAAAGATTATATAAAATAATTAGATAAAATTTAACACTTAAAACGTTGGTACTTGTAAATAATGATTTAAAAAGTATAAATATAAGGAGGAAGCTATGAAAATTTTAGATGGTGGAATTGCAGTGGCTAAGGGTTATAGCGCAGCAGGAATATATAGTGGAATTAAAAGAAAAAGAAAAGATATGTCATTAATATATTCTGATAAATTAGCTAATATAGCAGGTGTTTTTACAACTAACAAAGTGAAAGCAGCTTCAGTTCTTTGGAATTATAATATAGTAGAAGCATTTGGTGAAGGGCAGGCAATTATTATTAATAGTGGAGTAGCTAATGCCTGTACTGGAAAACAAGGGACTATTAATAATGAAGATATGGCAAAATCAGCAGCAAAAGAATTAGGGATTGATAAAAAAAAGGTACTTGTGGCATCTACAGGAGTTATTGGGAAGCAATTACCTATGGATATTATAAAACAAGGTACAAAATTATTAGTATCTAAATTAGGTAATAAAATCAAAAATGGTTCAGAAGCAGCAGAAGGAATAATAACAACCGATAAATTTATAAAAGAAATAGCTGTTTCTATTAGAATAGGAGATAAAGATGTAAAAATCGGTGCTATGGCTAAAGGTTCAGGAATGATACATCCTAATATGGCTACAATGTTATCTTTTATTACTACTGATTGTAATATCTCAAAAGAAATGTTAAAAGAAGCTTTAAAAGAAAGTGTAGCAAAGTCTTATAATATGATTTCTGTGGATGGAGATACATCTACTAATGATATGGTGCTCATGATGGCAAATGGTTTAGCAGACAATGAAGAAATTAACAAAAAAACAGAAAGCTATTATAAATTAATTGAAGCATTAGATTATATAAATATTCATTTAGCTAAAGATATTGCAGCTGATGGAGAAGGAGCTACAAAATTATTAGAAGTAAATGTTGATGGTGCTAATTCGATAGAAGAAGCGAGAGCAATTAGTAAATCAGTTGTTTCATCAAGCCTTGTTAAAACTGCTGTTCATGGTGAAGATGCAAACTGGGGAAGAATAATATGTGCAATGGGTTATTCCGATGCAGTATTCAATCCAGATAATGTAAAAGTTGATATAGAAAGTGATAGAGGCACTATAAATATTGTAAAATATGGAATGGGAACAGATTATAGTGAGGCTGAAGCAACACATATATTAGGTGATAAATATATCAGAATCAATATTACTTTAAATGAAGGAGCTAAATCAGCAACAGCTTGGGGTTGCGATTTGAGTTATGATTATGTAAAGATAAACGCAGATTATAGAACTTAAGGAGGGTGACGATGGAAGTGTATATTGAAAAAGCAAAAACATTAATAGAAGCATTACCGTATATACAAAAATTTGCTGGTAAAAAAGTTGTAATTAAATATGGTGGTAGTGCTATGATAGATGAATCTTTAAAAATGAATATTATAAAAAATATCAGTCTTATGAAGTTAGTAGGTATTAAACCTATAATTGTTCACGGTGGTGGAAAAGATATTAATTTTTGGATGAATAAAGTTGATAAAAAAAGCCAGTTTATTGAAGGCTTGCGTGTTACAGATGAAGAAACTATGGAAATCGCTGAGATGGTTTTATCAGGTAAAGTAAATAAAAGTTTAGTAGGACTGATGTATCAATTAGGAATGAAAGCTGTTGGTGTAAGTGGTAAAGATGGTGGAATGATTAATGTAGAAAAAAAATATATTAACGGAAAAGACATAGGTAGTGTAGGACTTATTAATAATATTAATACTAAGTTGTTAGATGTTCTTTTGGAAAATGATTTTATACCAATTGTTGCTCCAATAGGATTAGACTCTAAAGGAGAATCTTATAATGTTAATGCTGATGATGCAGCATGTGCTGTAGCATCAGCTGTTGGAGCAGAAAAGTTAGTGTTTTTAACAGATGTAGAAGGAGTACTCCTTGATCCAAATGATAAAGATACTTTAGTTTCTGAAATGACTTTAGAAAAGGCTGAAGCTTTAATCAAAGAAGGAGTAATAGCTGGCGGAATGATACCTAAAATTAGATGTTGTATGGAAGCAGTAAAAAGTAATGTACAGAGAGTACATATATTAGATGGTAGAGTCGAACATAGTTTATTGTTAGAAATATTTACAAATGAAGGCATTGGAACTATGATGGTAAAATAAAGGAGGAGTTCTTATGGATTTAATTAAAAAAGGTAAAAAGTATTTTATGGAAACATATAATCAATTTCCTATTGTATTTGAAAAAGGGGAAAATGCTTATTTATATGATAAAGAAGGGGATAAATATCTTGACTTTATGAGTGGTATTGCTGTTAATTCCCTTGGATATCAAGATGAAGATTTAAAAGAAGCGCTTATAGATCAGATTAATAAATATGTTCATTGTTCTAATTATTATTATAATGAACCAGCTATAGAGACAGCTGAATTATTAGTAAAACTAAGCGGGTTGGATAAAGTATTTTTATGTAGTACTGGTACTGAAGCTAATGAAGGCGCTATAAAACTTGCGCGTAAATATGGCTATGAAAAGAAACATAAAGATTGTAATAAAATAATATCTTTAAAACAATCTTTTCATGGGAGAAGTTTGGGTGCTTTAGCAGTAACTGGTCAAACGAAATTACATAAAGGATTTAGTCCTCTTATACCAGGAGTTGAATATGTTTCTATTAACGATATAGATGATATAAAACAAGCTATAGACGATGATGTTTGTGGTATTATAGTAGAACCAATTCAAGGTGAAAGTGGTATTTATGAATTAGATAAGAAATATGTTAAAGAAGTAAGACATTTATGTGATAAAAATGATATTGTTCTTATTTTTGATGAAGTACAAACTGGCATAGGTAGAACTGGTCAAATTTTCGCTTATCAGGGATTAGGAGTCAAACCAGATGTTATAACATTAGCAAAAGGTTTGGGATCTGGTGTTCCAGTTGGAGCAATAGTTGCCAAAGAATCTGTTGCAGGAGTTTTTAAACCTGGAGATCATGGAACCACTTTTGGAGGTAATCCATTAGCTACTACAGCTTCAAAAATAGTTTTAACAAAATTGAGCAATCCATCTTTTTTAAACAATATAAAATCAGTTAGTGATTATCTAATAAAGAAATTAGATGAAATTGTAGATAAATATGAATTTGCAAAAGAACGTCGTGGCAAAGGATTAATGCAAGGCATTGAAATTGATGTGCCAGTAGCTCCTATTATTAAATCAGCACTAGATAAAAAATTATTAATCATTAAGGCAGGTACAAATGTTCTTCGTTTTGTACCACCTTTAATTATAACAAAAGAACAAGTAGATGAAATGATAGACATTTTAAATAAAACATTTAAGGAGGTCATCTATGAAAATTAATATTTTGCTTGAAGATGGGACTATTATAGAAGGAAAAGGTTTCGGAGAAATTTCTACAGTTTTTGGAGAAATTGTTTTTAATACCGGAATGACAGGTTATCAAGAGGTATTAACAGATCCGTCTTATGCTGGACAAATAGTTGTTATGACATATCCATTAATTGGGAATTATGGGATAAACAACGATGATTATGAATCTAATGATATACAAGTTAAAGCATTTGTTGTAAAAGAAAATGCAACACAGCCAAACCATTGGCAAAACAAAAAAACAGTTGACGAATATCTGAAAGAGCATCATATTATGGGTGTTTCAGATGTAGATACTCGTTTTATTACTAAAAAGATTAGAAATGTAGGTGTTATGAAGTGTCTAATGACATCTGATGAGATTAATGATGACTTATTAAAAGAATTAAACCAATATACATTCCCTAAAGATATCGTAAAGCAAGTTTCAATTAACGAAAAACAACTGATTAAAGGGAAAGATAAGAAAATAGGAGTAGTTGATTTAGGGGTAAAAAGAGGAATATTAAATATAATAAAGAATTCTAACTATGATATACAAATATTCCCTTGGAATGTAGATTATAAAACATTATTAGATGAGAATTTTGATATGATTTTATATTCAAACGGTCCTGGAGATCCTAAGAATCTAAAAACAACGATTAATAATACAGAGAATTTAATAGGGAAGGTGCCACTTAGAGGGATTTGCTTAGGGCATCAAGTGATTTCTCTTGCTTTAGGAGCAGATACTTATAAATTAAAATTTGGACATAGGGGTAGTAATCATCCAGTGATTCATTTACCAACTAATAAAGTATTTATAACCAGTCAAAATCATGGTTATGCAGTAAAAGATGAATCTATTACAAAAGAGATGGTTGTTACTCATAAGAATGTTAATGATCATACAATAGAAGGAATTGCTTGTAATAAATATGATATAGAATCTGTTCAATTCCATCCAGAAGAGGGCCCTGGCCCATTTGATGCACATTATATACTAGATACTTGGCTTAAAGAAATAGGAGGTGTATCTAATGCCTATTGATCACTCAATTAAAAAGGTACTTGTTATTGGTTCTGGACCTATTATTATAGGTCAAGCTGCTGAGTTTGATTATGCAGGAACCCAAGCTTGTAAAGCATTAAAAGAAGTAGGTATTAAAGTAGTTCTTGTAAATAGTAATCCAGCTACAATTATGACTGATGATAAAATTGCTGATTCAGTATATATTCAACCGTTAACAGTTGAAGCACTAGATTATATTATTGAAAGAGAACGTCCAGATGGTTTGCTTGGTACATTAGGAGGACAAACTGGTCTTAACTTAACAGTTGAGCTTAATGAAGCAGGTGTTTTAGATAAGCATGGTGTTAAGATTCTTGGAACACCTTTAGAGGCAATAAAGCAAGCAGAAGATAGAGCTTTGTTTAAACAATTAATGATTGATATGAATCAACCTATACCAAAGAGTAAAATAATTGAATCAATAGAAGCAGGATTAGAATTTGCTAAGGAGATAGGTTATCCAATAATTGTTAGACCTGCATACACTTTAGGCGGTACTGGTGGAGGTATTGCTGAAACTGAAGAAGAATTAAAAGTCTATTTAGAAAAAGGTTTAAAGTATAGTCGAATTCATCAAGTATTATTAGAGCAAAGCGTTGCAGGATGGAAAGAAGTAGAATACGAAGTTATGCGTGATAGTAATGATACTTGTATCATTATATGTAATATGGAGAACATAGACCCAGTTGGTATACATACAGGGGATAGTATGGTTGTTGCTCCATCTCAGACTTTAACAGATAACGAATATCATATGTTAAGAGATGCATCTGTTAAGATTATCCAAGCTCTAAAAATTGAAGGTGGATGTAATGTTCAGTTAGCACTTAATCCAGAGAGTAAAGAATATATTGTTATTGAGGTTAATCCAAGAGTTAGTCGTTCTTCTGCATTAGCTTCAAAGGCAGCAGGATATCCTATAGCTAAAGTAGCAGCTAAAATAGCAGTAGGCCTACACTTACATGAGATTCCAAATGCTGTTACTAAAAAAACAATGGCATCTTTTGAACCTACATTAGATTATGTAGTTGTAAAAATACCAAAATGGCCATTTGATAAATTCCATTATGCTAGTAGGGAATTAGGTACTCAGATGAAAGCAACTGGAGAAGTTATGGCTATTGATAGAAAGTTCGAAAGTGCTTTATTAAAAGCTGTAATATCTCTTGAAGGTAGCGAGACAGGGTTAAGATTAAGTTCATTAGAAAAATTAAGTGATAAAGAACTTATGAATGAACTTAATTATGTTAGAGATAATCGTATCTTTGTTCTGGCTGAAGCATTAAGAAGAGGAAAAAGTGTAGATGAACTATTTGAAAAGACTAAGATTGATAAATGGTTCCTATATAAATTTGAGAATATCATTAATATAGAGAATAGATTAATGAACGAAAAATTAACTGCAGAGTTACTAAAAGAAGCAGAATCATCAGGGTTTACAGATTTTGAGATTGAAGCTTTAACAAAAGAGGATATAGATGTTGTAGATGCTATAAGACGTGCACATAATTTATATCCAGTATATAAAATGGTTGATACTTGTGCAGCCGAGTTTGAAGCTGCTACACCATATTATTATTCTGCATATGATCAAGAAGATGAAAATATAGTGTCAAACAAAGAGAAGATTGTTGTAATTGGATCTGGTCCTATAAGAATAGGTCAGGGTATTGAATTTGACTATTGTTCAGTACACGCAGTTTGGGCTATTCAGGATATAGGTTGTGAGTCAATTATCATAAATAACAATCCAGAAACAGTAAGTACGGACTTTGACACATCTGACAAATTGTATTTTGAACCATTGTTTATAGAGGATGTTTATAATGTAATACGTGAAGAAATGCCAAAAGGTGTAATTGTACAATTTGGTGGTCAAACAGCTATAAACTTAGCACCAGAACTTGTAAAAAGAGGAGTTCAGATATTAGGAACATCTGTAGATGCTATAGATGCAGCAGAAGATAGAAGACGTTTTGAGAGATTGCTTCAAGAGTTGAAAATACCTCAGCCCCTTGGATATGCAGTAACTTCCATAGATGAAGCTTTAGAAAAAGCTAAGAAGATTGGTTATCCTGTTTTAGTAAGGCCTTCCTATGTAATCGGTGGAAGAGCTATGCAAGTTGTTTATACTGACAAAGAGCTTATTAGTTATGTTGAAGAAGCTGTTATGTTAAATAAAGAGCAATCCATCTTAATTGACTCTTATATAGAAGGTGTGGAAGTAGAAGTAGATGCAATTGCTGATAGAGAGAATATACTAATTCCTGGAATTATGGAGCATATAGAAAGAACAGGGGTACATTCTGGAGATAGTGCTTGTATCTATCCACCACAGAATCTTTCCGAAAAGGTTACTAATAAAATAATAGAGTACACTAAGAAGCTTTCTAAAGCATTGCAAGTAATAGGATTAGTTAATATTCAATACGTAGTAAAAGATGAAGAAGTATATGTTATAGAGGTGAATCCAAGAGCTTCAAGAACAGTACCTATTATCAGCAAAGTAACAGGAGTACCTATGGTTGAATTAGCTATTAGAACTATTATGGGTGAAAAATTAGTTGATATGGATTATGGTGTAGATTTATATCCTCATACTAATTTAATAACTGTTAAGATGCCAGTATTCTCTAATCTTAAATTAAAAGATGTTGATGTTGCTCTTATGCCAGAGATGAAGTCAACAGGAGAAGTATTAGGAATAGATAGTGAATATGACAAAGCATTATTAAAAGCCTTTGATGGTGCAGGATACACCTTTAAGACAAGTGGAACAGTATTGTTATCCATAGCCGATCGAAGCAAAGAAGAAGCATTTAATCTAATTCAAGAGCTTAAACAATATGACTACAATATTATCGCAACAGATGGTACATCAGCTTGGTTATCTAAAAAAGGCTGGGAAGTAGAGCAAATTAAGAAAGATGATATGACTTTAATTGATAAGACCTTAAGAACAAATGATATGGCCTTTGTTGTAAATCTGCCAACTCTAGGTAGAGATAAGAACAGAAAAGGCTTCCAGATAAGAGATATATCATCTCAATACAATGTGCCTTGCTTTACTTGTCTAGATACTTTAGAAGCTTATCTACAAGCTTTAAAGACTTACAAGGAAGAACCAGAAATGAGTTATAAACAAATAAAAGAGTATCAGTAGGGAAATTCTCTTTCTTTAGCCACTTAAATATCAAAAGTTTGATATTTAGGTGGCTTTTTAAGGATATATATTTTTTTGACAAGGTACTTTAATAAATAATAGAAATAAATTATAATAGTAATATATAACATTAAAATGAATAAAAATAATAATCAATTTATTTTTAAATATTGTATAGAACCATAGTATTTACAGAATAATATTTCACTAGTAATTAATGAATGTGCTAATATATAGTATTTAATATATATGATTCAATATAGATAGAGGGGATAATAATGATATTTAATAAGAAGGATATAAGAAATAATTATAAAAAAGATAGTAAAAAAGATAGTAAAAAAAATCACAAGAAAAGATTGATTAAAAAAAGTATTAGAGATAGTTTTTTTGAAAAGCAAATTAAACACTATACAAGTAAAAAATATTGCCCCAAATGTAATGAAAAGATTGATGTGAATGCTAGAAATTGTAAATATTGTGGAGCATTTATTGCCAAGACCAGTAAAAATTACGATAGTAAGAAGATAATCAAATCAAGTAGAAAAGATAAAAATAATAATAAGAATATAGATTTGAAGGTTTGTATTAATTGTGGTGAAGTTAATAAGAATAACGCAGTTTATTGCTATATTTGTAAGGGCAAAGTATTTAAAAGTTATAATAAGTATCTAAAAGAAATTGAAGAAAAAGATAGGAAGATTAAACAAAAACCTAAGGTGTTTGGAAAAATCGTATTAATAACTGTAACAATCCTTTATATATCAACCGAGATAAAGATTTGGTTTGTAGAAGAATCTATTAATAAAGGAAAGCTTAGATTGATTTTTGCTTTTATAATATTATTAGATTTAATAGCATATTGTATAATCACAGAAAAACAAAAGTTGCATTATTATGAACAAGATTTTGATGATTTTGATTATCGAAATAATTATTTAGATATGGAAAGTGCATCTTATCTTATGTTAATAGGCTCAATAATTGTTGGTATATGGTGTTTTGTTAATTTTTAAGTTAATTTATAAGTTTCAAAGGAAACCTTAAGATGACAAAATCTTGTATATTAGAGTGGCAGCAAATAAATTCATACTTGTTTTATGATATTTGTCATATGAAATTATTATTATTTGCACTGTTTTTACAGTGTTTTTTTATTACGATAATAGTAAGTTAAAGATGTTTATATAAGGAGGACGTTTTATGATTCTTGAAGTTACAAATTTGGTAAAGAGATATAATGACTTTCAGATAGATGGGTTCTTTGTAAAATTGTAGGAACTATTGATAAATGTTGAAATAAATATGTTGTATATAAAAAAATAATAAATTAATCTTTATTATTATATGAATATTATTTATAATAGAGATATATTAAAAATATTATCAAGTAAAATAAAATATTATATTTATATTATGTATAAATCCCTTTTGTTTAGCATTATATTTTATAAGATTGATTAAATTATTATAAACTAAGGAGTGTTGTTTTCTGTGAATAATAAATATAGGTATCGAAATCATATTAAATACTTAAAAAATATAATATTATTGACGTTAATAATAGTGTTTCCAGTTTTCTTTTTTCCATTGTGGTTATTAGGTACTAAAGATGGAAATACAACAATAATTATATTTATTTTAATTTTATCTTTAATAAATGTTATATTTGCTATTGTTATAAGTAAAGTACTTGAAAGGCTTACAAAGGTTGAAATTATAATAGGGGATGAATATATTACTTATACTAACTATAAAGGAGATACTATTATAAAATATGAGGATATATATAGACTTGAGTTTCCTTCAATTAAGTACACCGGTGGATGGGTTAAAATTATATCTAAAAACAATAATATTAGACTTACTGTAGTTGTTAAAGATATACATAAACTATTATTAGATTTAAAGGAACAATTGGATAAAAGGGAATTTTATGATAGATATAATAGTAAAAAGTTGTTTAATTTCTTAAAAACGGCTACTTATTCTGATGATAGTTGGGATAGGTTATATAGATATTGGTGGAAGTTGATTTTATTATCCATTATAACAGCATTAATCGGAGTAGGAACAGAACTACTATTGCAATATGATAATTTTTTTGTATTAACAAAGGTTTCTTTTGCCTTTCCAATAATTATTTATTTGATAACTGAAATTAAGTTTTGTAAAAGAATTGCTAACTTATCAGATGAAGAAAACTTAACTGTACCCAAACCAGACCTTGAATATGAAAAATCTATTTTAAAGAGATACTTATGTGATGGAATTGTTTTATTTATTGTTTTTATAATTGCTGTGAGTATCTTAACGTACATATAATTAAATCATAAATCGAAAGGTGGTTCATCTATGATACTTAAACTGTTAATTGTTATTATGCTTTTGTTCTTAAATGGATGTAGTAAATATAATATTAATTATGAAACAAAAAAAAATGATAATGTACAAGAGACAAAGTCTCAAATGAATAGTTTGATAGAAGATGGTAAGGAAATTGAAGATTATTTAAATAATAGAAATGAAGAAATCGAGGAAGTTTTAAACGATGAAGGAAATAGTCAAAATGACAATACAAAACAAAAGGAAGAATATTATGAGGAAACTTATTATTTAGCTGAACAATTTATTGAAGCGCTTCTCAATAACGATAAAGAAGTAATGGAAACTTTAATGGAGGATAAGTTTTATTTTAAAAATGAATATTTATGTTATGATTATAATGGACAAGAAATAAAAGTATCTACAGTAGAAAAAAGAGATAATGTTTATAAATTGAGTAATTATGAATATATAGAGGATATTGATAGTATGTTTTATCAATTTCAAGTAGAAGAAGGTGGAGTATTAAACGGTTTTTTTCTAAAATTAACCTTTAAACTGATAGATAATAAATGGATAATAAATAATATAGAAACAGATGTTTAAAATATTAAAAATATTTTTGGGAGAATTATTATGAGTCGATTTTATTAGGTTAATTAGAGAGGGGGGTTATTTTGTTAAAAGGTTTTTTATTAACTATTGCATTTCTGATTCTATATTATTTTTATATAAGATATAAATTTAAGAAATTGCGCAAATACAATTACGAGTTTGAAGAGAAATTATTGGTTGATAGTATTGATAAGAAATATCAATCTATGGATACTAATTCTTTAATATTAGAATATAAAAGATTAAAGATTGAAGCTGAAAATGCTAATCCAAAGACCTTTTGCGAATTAAGTTCTAGGTATAGATTAATAAATGATATATTAAGGCAAAGGGGTAAGGAGTTGCCAGAATAAAGTTAATCATCATTATACAAAAGTATAATAATATATTTAGGAGTGAATTTATGGGTTTGTTTTCTGAAAAAATCAGGAATGAAAATACTGATGGTTTAAAAGTATTTAAGTCTCGATATTATCAACTTAAATATCCAAAGGAATGGATTTGTGAGAAGCATAGAGATATTACAGAATTTTATAATCCTAATGGAAAAAGTACATTTCGTGTTTCACATATGAAATTAAGTAATAAAGTTGACCCTGATAAAATAATGAGTGAAAAAGAATTATTAGATATGTACATAAGTGACTATAAAGATGCAGAAATAGTTGAGTTTCCAACTAAAAAAGCTATATATTTTAAAGAATATACTAAGGACGTACAGTATGATTTAATAATTTGTTATTGGTTAGTTTGTAAAAATAATATATTACTAAATTGTTCATATACAATACTAAAAGATGACGAAGACAAAGAAAAAACTAGATTAGAATACGCACAAATTAAAAAGATATTCGAAGATATATGATATAGAAGTTGATATATAAAAGATATAGAAAGTGGGGAAGGTATAATGCATAAAGATAATTTCTTCTTTGTTTATAAACCATCTAAATGTCTAATATTTCTTGAAGCTTTTGGAGTTGTATTTACTGTTATTTTACCCATTCTTACAAAAGAAAAAGAAACTATTTGGATTGTTTTGTATTGCTTATTATCCTTTATTTTTTTGTTAGGAATAGTTGATACTCTTTTGTCCAGTGTTATTTTAGTTGAAGATAAATTAATGATAAAGTCTATGTTTAAAATAAAAACTATTTATATAAAAGATATGTGTGATATAAAATTAGATAATGGCAATTTATTCATTGAATTAGATAAAGAAAAATATAAAAAAAAATATAAAAAATTACCATCTTGGCTTAGAAGTAACAATGAATTGTATAAGAATCTAAAAACTAGTTTAAGAGGCAAAGAAGGGAAAAAATAAACATATACTAGACTTAGGTAAAACATTTGATTATTTGACATAAAGGAGAATTTTATGGAGTATATTAAAAAAATTATTTTATTAGGTTGTGTTATAGGAATGCTAGCAGGATGTGTTAGAGAAAACAATAACAAAACTGATAATTCAAATCAAAATAGTACATCTGATAATAATAGTGAAACAGAAGTAGCGATAAAACACCCAAAAACTTCTAGTCAAAAAGCAGAAGATATGTTAAATGAAATGACATTAGAAGAAAAGGTTGCCCAACTATTTATTGTAGATATTGATTCTTTGAATGAAGGTGTTACAGTAGTAAATATAAATAATAAAATTGAAGGACTTTTAGAGGATTATCCAGTAGGAGGAGTAATATTCTTTTCTAATAATATAATTGATATATCACAAACTAATAATCTTATTAATGATTTGCAAAAAAAGAGTAATTTACCTCTTTTTGTTTCAGTTGATGAAGAAGGTGGTATAGTTAGTCGTATAGCTAATAACGAAAATATGCATGCAACTGTACTACCAGGAAATGAAGTGATTGGAAAAACGGGAGATACGGAAAATGCTTATAAAGTTGGACAAATATTAGGCAAAGAGTTAAAAGCTTTAGGGTTTAATATGAATTTTGCTCCAGTAGCTGATGTTAATACAAATCCAAATAATCCAATTATAGGACCAAGAGCCTTTGGTTCAGATCCTGAAAAAGTAGGCAATATGGTAGCAAAGATGGTAGAAGGTATCCAAAATGAGTCGGTAAGTGCAGTATTAAAACATTTTCCAGGTCATGGTGATACATCAACTGATACACACAAAGAAACTGTCTATGTAGACCATAATATTGAACGTTTGCGTGAAATTGAATTTGCTCCATTTAAAATGGGTATGGATGCTAATGTAGATGCTATAATGACTGCTCATATTAGTATGCCTAATGTTACGGATGATAATCTTCCAGCTACTATGTCAAAACAAATCATTACGGATATACTAAGAGATGAGTTAGATTATGAAGGTTTAATAATAACTGATGCTCTTAATATGAAAGCTATAAGTGATTATTACTCAATGGGAGAAGCAGCAGTTAATGCAATAGATGCAGGATGTGATGTTTTATTAATGCCTATTCCATTTACAGAAGCTTATGATTCAATATTACAAGCAGTTAGTTCAGGAGATATAACTGAAGAAAGAATCAATGAGTCAGTTAGAAGAATTTTAAAAGTTAAGTATAAACTGGGATTATTTAGTGAAGAAGAATTTGCATTAGATACAGAAGAAGTTTTAGGTTCAGAAGAACATAATGCTATTGTTGAAGAGATTAAATCTATGGTAGAATAATTTAAAAATCTATATGAATAAATGATAATATAAGGCAAATAATAAGACTACCTTAAATTTGGTAGTCTTTTTAATTAATGAGGTGAAGTAGATGATTGGAGTTGCAATGGCAATAGTAGCTGGTGTTTTAATGAGTATTCAAGGGGTTTTTAATACCAATGTAACAAAAGCATCAAGCATATGGGTTTCTAATAGTTGGGTTCAGTTTACTGGATTATTAGTATGTTTAAGTTTTTGGTTATTTACTGGGCGACAAAACTTTACAAAATTATTTAATGTTGATAATAAATTCTACTTATTAGGTGGAGTATTAGGAGCATTTATTGTTTATACGGTTATAAGAAGCATATCAGATTTAGGGCCTTGTTATGCAGTTATGTTAATTTTAGTTGCACAAGTAAGTATAGCCTACTTAATCGAATTATTTGGTATTTTTAATATCGAAAAAGTAGGCTTTGAATGGACTAAGTTAATAGGCTTTATTTTAATGGTTATAGGAATTATTGTTTTTAAATGGGAAACACATTTAAGATAAATTTTCTAATTCTTCAATCCATATGTTAACAACAGCATCACTTGGCATTCGCCAATCTCCACGTGGTGATAAATTGATAGAACCAACTTTTGGTCCATCTGGCAAGCAAGAACGTTTAAATTGTTGTGAGAAAAAACGGTAATAGAATTTCTTTAACCATTTTAATAGTATTTCTCTTTTATATTTATCTTCAAAAGCTTTCTCGGCTAGAATTAAAATTTTCTTAGGTGTGAAACCATATCTCATTACTTGATATAAATAAAAATCATGCAATTCATAAGGGCCCACAAGTTCTTCTGTTTTTTGGTGGATTTCTCCTTCGCTAGTAGGCGGAAGAAGTTCTGGGCTTACAGGTGTATCAAGGACATCATTTAAAATAGTCCTAGCTGTTGTACTTACTTGATGAAGAGAGACCCAATTAATTAAATAGCGTACTAATGTTTTAGGGATACTTGAATTTACAGCGTACATAGACATATGGTCGCCATTATATGTTGCCCAACCTAATGCTAACTCGGAAAGATCACCTGTTCCAACAACAATACCTTTTTCTTTGTTTGATAAATCCATTAATATTTGAGTTCTTTCTCTTGCTTGAACATTTTCATACGTCACATCATGAGTAGTTGCATCGTGGCCTATATCATTAAAATGTTGTAGGCTAGCTTCTTTTATTGAGATTTCTTTAATAGTAATGCCTAATTCTTCCATTAAATTCAAAGCGTTATTGTATGTCCTATCTGTAGTGCCAAAACCAGGCATAGTAACACCTATGATATTTTTTCTATCAATATTAAGCAAATCAAAAGTTTTAACACAAACAAGCAATGCTAAGGTAGAGTCCAAACCACCAGAAATTCCCAAAACTACTTTTTCACAACCTATGTGTTCGAGTCGTTTTGCTAGACCAAATGTTTGGATAGAAAAAATTTCTTCGCAATGCTCATTTCTTACTTTTTCATTGTTTGGTACAAAAGGATAAGGATTAACTTTTCTTACAGTGTTAATGCTAGGAATATGCTCTGCAAAAATTATTTCTCTATATTGTTTAGTTAAATAACTATCAAAAAAGCCATTCTTTTTCATTCTTTCGTGTATAAGTAAGTCTAAATCAACATCTGAAAAAGTAATGGAAGTAGAAAGTTTAAATCTATCACTTTCATTTAATAAACGTCCGTTTTCATAAATAAGACAGTGACCTCCAAAAACTAAATCAGTAGTAGATTCGCCATATCCAGAAGAAGCATATGCATATGCGGATACTGTTCTAGCACTTTGTTGTTCTAATAGTTTCTTTCTATAAGAACTTTTCCCTACAATTTCATTACTAGCAGAACCATTGAGTATAATAGTAGCCCCAGAAATGGAAGCATAAGAACTTGGTGGAATTGGAACCCAAAGATCTTCACATATTTCAATGCCTATTTTGAAATTTTTTATATTTTTATGACAGAACAACAAATCATTACCAAATGGCACTTCTATGTTATTTATCTTAATAGTAGTTGTTATAGCGTCATAAGAGGAACTAAACCACCTCTCCTCATAAAATTCATTATAGTTAGGCAAATAAGTTTTTGGGACAACACCTACTATTTTGCCTTCACAAATTGCTATCAAGCAGTTGTAAAGTTGACCATTAGATTGAAGGGGAGCACCAATAACAATAAAAACAGATTTATTCGTAGTATATGCTCTAATTCTTTCAATGGAAGAAGTTGTCTCATCTATCAATTTTGATTGAAAAAAGAGATCACCACAAGTGTACCCTGTTAAGCATAATTCAGGGAGAATAAGTACAGATATATTTAAAGCTGTTGCTTCGTCTATTAGTTTATATATTTCATTTTGATTATGATTAATATCAGCAACTTTTATAGTTGGTGTCCCAGTTCCGATTCTTACAAATCCAAGATTATCCATTTATTTCACTCCAATATTTTGATATTTATTTTTCATTGTAACTTGTGAATCTTAATACATTTAGAAAAGAATATATGTTTATTCTTTATTAGGAATATATTAGCATATAATTAATAAATCAGCAAAAAAATTTCCAAGTTTAAAAAATCTATGAGACCAATAAAAAAGTCTTATTTTTATTATCGTGAATGAATGTCACATCATTTTTTTTGTCGTAAATTACGTTTATTTTGATATATAATGGAAAAAAATAATACCTCTTATAATCTCTGCTATTGTATTTCATTGCATTTTTAGGTAAAATTATAATATCAAGACTAGGAGGGACTATATGACAGCACATAAAAAGATGGGTAAACAAAAGAAAATAGCATTAATAGCACATGATAATCGAAAAAAAGATTTACTTGACTGGGTTAGAAAGAATAAGGATATTTTAAATAAACACTTCTTGTTTGGGACGGGCACAACTGGTAAGCTTATAGCACAAGAGACAGATTTACCAGTTGCTACATATAAAAGTGGCCCAATAGGTGGAGATCAACAAATAGGGGCAAGGATAATAGAAGGTGATATTGATTTTATGGTTTTTTATTGGGACCCTCTAGAAGCTCAACCTCATGATCCAGATGTAAAAGCATTATTAAGAATAGCTGTATTATATGACATACCTGTAGCTACTAACCAAGCTACTGCTGACTTTATTTTTTCTTCGCCTTTAATGGATGAAGAGTATCAACGTTATATTATAGATTATACTCAAAGGATTAAAAGGAATTTTTAAATAATAAGTAAGAAGGGGGAGGTAGTATGAAGCTAAACAATTATACAAAAGCATTGGGAGTGCTTAGTTTAGTAGTTATTTTAGGAGTTATTTATGTATTATTTCAAGATACTGAAGAAGAAGTAGAGGTGGTTTTAAAAAACAATCAAAATGAAGAGGATGATTTTACAAAAGATGAAAAAGATAATCAAGAGGAAATAGATAAAGTTAAAAAAACGATATTTGTTGAAATTTGTGGCGCTGTTAACCAGCCTAATGTTTATGAAGTTGAAGAAGGGACAAGGATTTTTGAAGTCTTAGAAATGGCAGGTGGTTTGACTGAGGAAGCGGCTCCATTTGTAATTAATCAAGCAGAACCTGCAATGGATGGACAACAAGTATACTTTCCAACTCAAGATGAAGTTGATGAAGGATATCATATTGATGAAAATAAAACGAATAATTATTTAATAAATATAAATTCTGCAACACTTGAACAACTAATTTCTATACCAGGTATCGGAGAGACAAAGGCTAAAAATATTATTGAATATCGTGAAGAAAATGGTAAATTCAATTCAATAGAAGATATTATGAATATTGATGGAATCAAAGAAGGGATATTTAACAAAATAAAAGAATATATCTCTGTTAAGATAAATATTGAAGAAGTATCTGTATAATAATCGTAGATATTTGAATATTTTATTTAAGAGGAAAGTCCTAACATTGTAGGGGTTATTCACGAATAATCAGATTCCTTTTTCTTAATTAAGAATCTATTTTTCAGATAATTAGCACTTAAAACATGTATCAATTGTACAACACATCATTTTATGTAGGGGCGTATCACGATGCGCCCATTTTATTCAATCAGCAGGGACAAATCGCGTTGCGAACGTGGAAGCCACTTTTGTCCTTAGGAAAGTCCTATTTTTGAGATAATTGGTACTTAAAACATGTACCAATTGTACAAGT
>JBKGYG010000034.1:0-20070 GCA_046546235.1 Eubacteriales bacterium
CTAATTTAACTAAGCTATATTTTCTATAATTATACATTTGATTTTCAAACAAAATTGTTATTGTTTCTTTTAAATTTTTATCTTTATTAAAATTATCTTTAATCTTCTTTATATTAAATTCCATAAAAATCTTCCCTTTTTAGCTTTTTATATTGAAATAAAACCACCAAAAACATCTAGAATCACTTACTTCTATAATTCTAGCCTTGAATTCAGTGGTTAAACTTCAAATTATCTTTTTAATACTAAATTTGGTATGCTTCATCTGCATTTATTAACTCCAGTTGATGTTCCTTTAAGATATCTATTGATTTATGAATATCTTTTACCTTCATAATAACAGAAGCATTATTATCAACTGCAAATGCATACATATACTCAATACTAATGTTCTCTTTAGAAAAAATTTGCAAAGCCTTATTAAGCGCTCCATTAGTATGAGGTACTTTAATACATATAACATCAGTTAAACTAACAGAAAAACCACTTTCTTTTAAAACTTCTACTGCTTTTTCTGGGTTTGAAACTATAAGCCTAAGAATACCATATTCTGATGTATCAGCTACACTTAGTGCTGATATGTTTATACCATTATTTCCTAGAGTTTGTGTTACTTCTGTTAACCGACCAGTTTTATTTTCTAAAAAAATAGATAATTGTTTAATAATCATATATACCACCCCTTATATTTTTCTTTTATCAATAACTCTTTTAGCTTTCCCTTCACTTCGTTCAATAGTTTTTGGTTCTACTAATTTAACTTTTACACCTATTCCTAAAGTGCTTTCTATAGCATGGGTTATTTTTTTTGTAAGATTTTCTAATTGTTTTATTTCGTCAGAGAAAAATACTTCATCTACTTCAACCCATACTTCTAATGTATCCAAGTTATTAATACGGTCTACAATAAGCAAATAATGAGGTTTTGTTTCACTTATTTCTAAAAGTACACTTTCTACTTGAGATGGGAAAATATTAACACCTCTAATAATAAGCATATCATCAGATCTTCCTGTACATTTTTCCATTCTAACCAATGTTCTTCCACAAGTACATGTTTCATCGTTTAAAACGGTTAGATCTCTTGTTCTATATCTAATTATAGGTAATGCTTCTTTTGTCACAGTTGTGAAAACCAATTCTCCTTTTTTCCCTGTACCTAATGGTTCTAAAGTAGATGGCTCTATGATTTCAGGAATAAAATGATCTTCAAATATATGCAAACCATTCTGTGCTTCGCATTCAGTTGATACCCCAGGTCCAATTATCTCACTTAATCCATAAATATCAATAGCTCTAATTTTTAATTTATCTTCTATTTCTTTTCTCATATTTTCTGTCCAAGGTTCAGCTCCGAATATACCTACTCTTAGATATAAATCTTCTGGGTCTATACCTTGTTCTTCAAGTGCTTCAGCTAAATACAAAGCATATGAAGGAGTACAAGCAATTACCGTACTTTTAAAATCTTTCAATAGTTGTATTTGCTTTTTTGTATTTCCACCACTAATTGGGATAACCGTAGCTCCTATTTTTTCACTACCGTAGTGTACTCCTAAACCTCCTGTAAAAAGTCCATATCCATATGCTATCTGTATTCTGTCTTCCTTATGAACTCCAGCATTCATTAATGTTCTAGCAACAACTTCAGACCAAGTGTTTAAATCCTTTCTGGTATATCCCACTACCGTTGGCTTACCTGTTGTCCCCGATGAAGCATGCACACGTACTACCTCACTCATTGGAACTGCAAACATATCGAAAGGATAATTATCTCTCAAATCATTCTTGGTAGTAAATGGTAGTTTGCTTAAATCATCAATTGACTTAATATCTCCTGGTTCTAAACCAAGCTCTTGCATCTTTTTACGGTAAAAAGGAACATTATAATACACTCTCTCTACCATATTTGCAAGGCGTTTCCCTTGTAGTTCTCTTAATTGCTCTCTATCCATACATTCAACAGGCTCATTCCATATCATCCCAAAAACTCCTCCCTAAACTCATCAATTATATTTATTTATACCTCTAACCCTTTATCAAATGCTTTAAGATTAATATCAATTGTTTTTTCAGGAACTGTTTTTTTAATGGATTCTTCCCAGTCTTTTTTATCAAATCCTAGATGTTTAGATAAAACCCCTAGTAAGATTGTGTTTGACACACGAATATTTCCTATTTTACGAGCCTCATCAATAGCATTTATAATGTAGCAGTTATTCACATTTTTTTCTAACTGCTCAATAGTATCTGATGGATATTCTTCCATTCCAACAATAACTGACATTGGGTCAATCTCTTGATTATTAACGATTAAAATTCCATCTTCTTTTAAATAATGCATATATCTTAAAGCTTCTAATTTTTCGAATGCAACAATTGCATCTGCCTTTCCTTCTTCAACAATAGGAGCATGCACTTTATCACCATAGCGAATATGTGTAACTACACTACCTCCTCGTTGAGCCATTCCATGAACCTCAGATAATTTCACATCACAACCTTTATCCAAAGCTAAATTTCCAACAATCCTACTTGTCAATAAACTACCTTGACCACCTACTCCAACTACTAGTATATTAATAGTTTTCATCCATACCACCGTCCTTCTTTATAACGTCAAAAGCACATACTTCATTACATAAATCGCAACCATTACATAAAGCATCAATTATTTGTATTACTCCATCTTTTTTCTGTATGGCTGGACAACCAAGTTTCAAACATAGACCACATTGCTGACAAGTATCTTCATCTATTTGATTTAGTACTCTCACTTTATTTTTATCAAGTAATTCACAAGGCGCCTGTGCAATAATAACTGATGGTTCTTCCCTAGAAACTTCTTCTTTTATTACTTTTTCTACCTCTTTTATGTTAAATGGATCAACTTTTGCAACATATTTTATCCCTATACTTTTAACTAACTGCTCAAAATCTAATGTATGAGTTTGTTCACCTTTTAATGTTACACCAGTACCTGGATGGTCTTGATGTCCCGTCATACCAGTAGTTCTATTATCAAGAATAATCACAGTAGAAATCCCTTGATTATAAACAGTATTAATAAGACCATTTACACCAGTATGCACAAAAGTAGAATCACCAATTATACCAACCCAGTTTTTAACATATTCTTTTCCTCTAGATTTTTCAATACCGTGTACCATGCTTACACTAGCACCCATACATATACAAGTATCAATTCCTTGTAATGGTGGTAAAGCACCTAAAGTATAACAGCCAATATCACCAGTGGCATGAATTTTGAGTTTATTAAGTGCATAATACACACCCCTATGTGGACATCCTGGACACATTACAGGAGGTCTAATAGGTAAACTAAGTGGTTCTTTTACATCAACATCTTTATTACCAATTGCTTTTTCAATTAAATTAGCACTGTATTCACCTTGTCTGGTAAGTAAATCTTTTCCTTTTACTTTTATACCCCAAGATTTAACTTCTTGTTCTATAAGAGGCTCAAGCTCTTCAACTATGTATAATTCATCTACTTCTTTACTAAAGTCAAGAATTAGTTGTTTTGGCAATGGATAAACTAATCCAAGTTTCAAAATTGATACATTTGGCAATGCATCTTTCACATATTGATATGGAATACCACTTGTAATAATACCTATTTTTTTATCATTATACTCAATTCTATTAATATCTATATCATTAACACTCTCTGACAAACGATTTTCTCGCTCTTCTACTACAACATGTCTTTTTCTTGCCATAGCAGGCATCATAACATTTTTTTGAAAATCTTTTTCATAAGGTTTTAATTCAACTTCTTGGCGTTCCATTAAATCAATAACACCTTGTGAATGTGAGATACGTGTTGTAGACCTTACTATTACGGGTGTATCATATTCTTCACTTAATTCAAATGCTTTCTTTAAATATTCTTTTGCTTCCATACTATCAGATGGTTCAAGAATCGGAATATGTGAAGCTCTTGCATGGAATCTAGTATCTTGTTCATTTTGAGAACTATGCATACCAGGATCATCTGCAACAACTAAAACAAGCCCTCCATTAACACCTGAATAAGCAACAGAATATAATGGATCAGCTGCAACATTCACCCCAACATGTTTCATACATACTAAGGTTCTAGCCCCACCAACAGAAGCTCCAATACCAACTTCAAGTGCAACCTTTTCATTAGGTGCCCATTCAGCATAAATTTCATCATACTTTGCAACATTTTCTAAAATCTCAGTACTTGGTGTTCCTGGATAAGCGACTGCTACTGTAACACCAGCTTCATAAGCACCTCTAGCAAATGCTTCATTACCTAACATCATTGTTTTTTTAGTCACTATGATTGTCCTCCTTTTATACGTAAATCAATTACGCGTTTTGCTTTTCCTACAAATCTTTGTAATGTTCTTGGTTCAACTAAATGTATTGCTGCATCTATTCCTAGTACAGCTCTTAGTTGATGTTTTATTTTATTCTCAAGCCCCTCTAAATTAGAATAGGACTCTAATAAACTATCATCTGCTAATTCAACACGAATTGCCATAACGTCTAAATAACCTTTTTTCTCCAAAACAATCTCATAATGTGGTCCAATCTCAGTCATATTCAAAAGAACTTCCTCAATCTGAGAAGGAAAAACATTTACTCCTCTAACAATAAGCATATCATCTGATCTACCTTGAATTTTCGCCATTCTTACTGATGTTCTTCCACAACTACAAGGTTCATACATTAACCTTGTAATATCTTTAGTTCTATATCTAATCAATGGTAAAGCCTCTTTAGTAATGGTTGTAATTACTAATTCTCCTTCTTCCCCAGGTGGCAGAACTTCTTTTGTTTCAGGATCTATAATCTCTGGTATAAAATGATCTTCAGATATATGCATTCCACATAAAGAAGTACATTCTCCTGAAACACCTGGTCCTATAAGTTCACTCATACCATAATTCTCAGTAGCCAATATACCCCAAGCTTTTTGGATCTCTTCTCTCATTGCTTCTGTGGACCCTTCTCCACCAAACAAGCCTAATCTTAGCTTAAGGTCAGAACTTGGATCAATCCCCATTTGTTTAGCAACCTCAATCATATGTAAAGCATAAGAAGGTGTACTTACCAAAATAGTAGTTTCAAAATCTTTCATTAACATAATCTGTTTTTCTGTATTTCCAGATGAAGCAGGTACTACTAATGCCCCTAGCTTTTCTAATCCATAATGCAACCCAAAAGCACCTGTAAATAATCCATATCCAAAAGCAATTTGAGCAACATCTTTTGAATCCGCACCAGCCATACAAACAATACGAGCAATAAGCTCTGACCAAGTATTTAAATCATTTCTGGTATATCCTACAACTGTTGGTTTTCCTGTAGTACCAGAAGATGCATGAACACGAACTAATTCATCTTTCTTTACAGTAAACAAACCAAAAGGATAATTTTTTCTTAAATCATCTTTAACAGTAAATGGTAATTTACTAAGGTCTTTTATTGATACAATATGCTCAGGTTTTATACCTAATCCATCCATCTTTTCTTTATAATATGGTACATTGTTATAAATACGATTCACTGTCTGTTTTAATCTACTTATCTGTATCTTTTCTATCTCTGAACGTGAAAGTGTCTCTTCTTTGGACCAAATCATTCTTCTACCCCCACAGTTTTTTGTTTATATATATGTCCTATATGTTCATCACTAAAACTTTGTGATACTAAACTACTAATAATCATAGTAGCTACTGGAATAATAATTGCAAAAGCTCCTACTGTAGGAATTTCTGACCCACTTAAATCGTATTTTAAAACTCCATATATTAATATCACTAATGCAGTAGTAAAACTAGTATATACTCCAAACTTTGTTGCCTTTTTCCAATATAAACCTAATAAATAAGGCGCAAACAAACAACCCGATACAGCTCCCCAAGATAAAGAAGCAAGATTAAGTATAGGACTATTACCAATAGCCATGATATATGATGCTATTACAAATATAACACATAATATTCTTAATAACCATAACATTTTCTTATGTTCTATATCAGGATTAAAAACTCCCTTAACTAAATCAACCGCAACAGTTGAACTTGCTGCTAAAACTATTGAAGCTAAAGTAGACATAGATGCAGATAATACTAACACTAATATTATAGCAGCTGCAAAAGTTGGTAGTGCTTCAGATATAACTAAAGGCATTACCTCATCAAAAGATGATGGTTGATTATTATTTAGAACCAAACGGCTTAGAGATCCAGTATAATATGCACCAAAAGTAATTATTAGAGCAAAAATAGTTGAGACCCATTTTGCAGTTTTTATTGATTTTTCATTCTTGATTGTATAAAATTTATGTACCATTTGCGGAAGACCCCAACTACCTAAACTTGTTAAAATCACAAGTGAAAACAACCCAAGTGCTGTATCTTTATGTATCATTTGTGTCAACTTAGGGTCAATATTGTTAAGATTTTGTACACTAGTAGTAAAACCTTCCACATTACCATGAGTTACAACATAGCCTATAAGTAATAAAACTCCTGCTATCATAATAATACCCTGTATAAAATCAGCAATAGATGCTGCCATAAATCCACCAACAAACAAATAAAATGCTGTTAAAGCCATCATTATAAAAAGTATAATGTTAACATCAATATCAAAAACTATCTTGAACAAATATCCTAACCCTTTATAAACTGATGCTGCATAAGGTACTAAAAAAATAAAAATAACCATAGTTGCTATGATTTTAATAATCTTACTATCATACCTAACTGCTAAAAACTCAGGCATAGTGGATGCATTAAGTCTATGTGTCATTTCTCTTGTTCTACTTGCAAGAACCTTCCAAGCTAAATATGAACCAACAAAGGTGTTACCAAGCACAATCCATAAAGCCCCTAATCCAAAATTCCATCCAATTTTCCCAGCATATCCAATAAATAAAACAGCTGAAAAATAAGCCGTACCATAAGAAAATGCAGACATCCAAGAAGGAATCGCTCTCCCTCCAAGCATAAAATGATCAACATTATTAGCTTTTTTTCTAGTAAATACACTTATTCCAATAATTAAACTAATATACAAAACTAAGCAAATTATGTATATCAAGTCCCCCACTACCTTTCTAAAAATTTTTTCACTTTAAAGTTTAACACTATATAATGTTATAACTTTAAACTGTTAAATTATATGTACAAAAAAAATATTTATGTCAAAAAAAAGACATAATATTTTATTATTACATTCTTACAATTTCTTCATCTTAGCTCACGATTATATTATACATATATAGCTAATATTGTCAACTTATGTGTCTCTTAATTCTATTATAATAATAACTAATAAAAAAGTAAATAGTACTTAAGCAAAATAATGGAAATATATAATTTATAAAGACAGATGAGAAATCGTAATAAACTAGCATATTAGTAAAGCCATTTACAAACCAATGATGAGGGACAATAAAAGAAATTTGTAATATTGGATTATTTATAAAATCCATATTCCAAAAACTTCCACCAATTATACCAAACAAAATTAAAATCATAGCTCCAACAACTTGAAAAGTAATAACTTTTTTTATAATAGTAGCACATAAAACAAAAAAACTAGATAAAGTCAGTACATATATTCCAAATAATAATAGAACTGAAATAATACTATCTATATCAAAAAGTCCAAAATTAATAATAATAAATATACTTAAAAACCCTGCAATAATACAACCAACAATAAATAAACTAATTACATTACTTAAATATATTATAAAAGTGCTTGTACTAGTTGTCTTTAATCTTTCTGTAATACCTAATTCCTTATCTTTAACTAAAGATGTTGCTACAAATAGCATGAAAAACGATATAAAAATTGATATTAAACCAATAATAACTTGTTTGTATATTAAAGTATTATCAATATTTGATTGAACGTTTTCATTTAGGTTTAAAGAAACATCAATGATATTACTAAGCTCTTCACTATTTTTTAATACCATTGCTTCTTTTTCCATAGTTTTTATAGCTTTTATGTCAACTGAGTTTTTTAATCCCATTGCTTTTTCTAATAAATTAACAGATTTAATAGTACAAATATCAAATAAGATTTCTCCAGCAACAATATCTGATAATACTTTGCCTGCAGCACTACCTTCTAGATGATAAACATTAATACTCCCTTGTATATTTAATTCCTTAACATTCGAAGAAAAACCTTTTGGAAATTGATAAATAGCCTCAACTTTTACATCTTTCAATAATTTATACGCATTTTTATAGTTCTCCTCAACAATATATAAGGATTCTTTCTCTTTTAAGTTGTTAATAATGTCTTTAGACATTTCTGATTGGTCCTCATCAACAACAACTATTGGCATACGACTTCCAGCATCAATATGTTCAACTAAATTGGATAAAATCAAACCAAAAAAAACTAAAATAAACAAAAACAAAATCCATAAGACCTTATCCTTAGATATAACTTTTAATCGATTATATATCAATAATATACTAAACATTAGTATCACCTAAATACTTAAATCCAATAGAAGATATTAATAAAAAACTTATAGTTAATAAAGAAAAAACACTTGTTAAAACTATTGGTATATTAGATTCAATACCTTGTTGTAAAAACAACAGCCCTTTTATAAACCAATAATTAGGTGTAAATCTAGAAAAATTTTGAATGTTATTGGGCAAAAATTGCAAAGGGATAATACTACCGCCAATAACTGCAGAAATAAAATAATAAATATTGCCAACTAATAATATACTTTCTTGAGTTTTAAATATACTGGATAAAAAAATTGAAAAACTAACTGAAAAAGTTATACAAATAAATGTTAAAGCAACCAAATTAATAGTTATGTAAATATCAACAAACCAACTTATTATTAATATCCAAAACATAATATTAAAAAAGAGATATAAAACATGACTAACGAATTTGCTAACAATTAAGCTTATGTTTGAATAGCCAGCTACTTTTAACCTTTGAAATGTTTTTTGTTCCTTTTCTCTAAGCACATCCAACCCTACATATAGTCCAAAATACAATATTAGTAAAGAGACAGTTGATACAATAAAATAGTTAATTGAATTAACATTTGGAACATCAACAATCTCATTAAATTCAAAAATAGTATTTCTTTCCATTGATGTCATAATTAAATCATATGAGATTTCCGTATTATATGCAGAAATCTCCTCTGATGTAAAATCTAACTCTTTCATCGTATTGTACAATAAAGCAATATTAGTTTCAACAGCACGAATATAGTCTTCATAGCTATTTATAACATTTTTTATTACAATTGCTTTTGCAAAATCAGTATCTATTTTAACATTAATAGGATTATTATGCTCCATATACATCATTTCTTCAGCAAAGTTATCTGGAATTATTAAATAAGCATCTAATGATTTATTTTCGAATTCTGCTTTTACATTTTCTTCATCATCAATGTATATAGACATAAAATCAGTAAAAACTGTGTTCTTTTCATAATGATCAATTAAAAGTTTAGAGAATAGACTATCATCTTTGTCTATTATACCTATATTGACTGAACTAACAAATTGTTTATTAATAGAAGTATTAGCGTAAATAGTCGCTAATACTCCAAAAAAAATAATTGGCAAGATAGCGATAAATATGCTTCTTTTTTTATTCAAAATTTCTTTTAAGTTCTTACCAATTAAAATAATCATATTGCTCTATAATCACTCCTAATAAATAAATTGATTAAATAATTCTGACAAGTCTTTGTTAATCATAAACAGCGGTGATTGCATTTTAATTTTTTCAATAATATCTTCTATATCATTTTCATTCAATTCAATAATATTTACCCCATTATTTTTGTCTATCTTAGTAAATTCAATTTTTTTATTTATTGATTTAATTAATGTTTTTGATGAAATATTCATACTAATCGTTTCATCTACTTTAGGAATAAGAGTTGATATTGAAGTTATTGTTTCAAATACTTTTAAATCGTTTCTTTTAAAGTAAAAGTTATAATTATTTTCTATATTAGGAACTTCTGTAATTTCTGATTCTCCACACAGTAAATCATATAGTAATTCATACATTTCTTCTAATAAATCATTTAACATATCATCATTTACTAATTGAGGACTTTCAGCTATATTTTCTTCAATAAGAGTTTTTACTACTTCTAATTCAACAGGATTAATGCCTAAAGACTTAAAATCTTCTGTTTCAATAATTATATCAATAAAGTCGTGTACTATTTGTTTGGTAAAATCAAAAATTAATTCATCTTGCAAGCCAACCTTTACTAATTCCACTAATAATTGATTGGAAGTCTCTGGTGTAATATCTAATAAGATTTGCTCTCCTTTTATTTCTTCTCCATAAACTTCAACTGTCATATTATTTTTTACTTCTACTTTATCTTTTATAAAATCTTCAACAACATCTTTGTATTTATCATAATCTAAAGCTTTATAAGCATCTGATTCATCGACATCTGCTAAATAATTAATGTATTCTGTAATAGATAACTCCATTCCAGTTTCTTCTTTAATTAGTCCTGATAATTCTTGCCAAGTAAAATATAATTGTTTATCATAAAAATCTTCTGCTGTAATAGCTAACCCCTCAGTGTCAAAATAAATAGTCATTGTAAATAGGTCACTATTACTTAAATTTAAAGACAAATCTAATTCATACTGATCTTTTATTCTATCCATTTTTGTTATTCCAACTAATTTTAAATCTTTTAAAATATTTAATATAGCTCCTTCTTCCTCACTTATAAGAGAACTAAAATCAAATTCATCAAAAGAAAGAGTTGTAATATATTCTGCTTGTTCTGCTTCAACAAACGAATTCATGTAACCATCAACAACTTTTTTTTCTGGATTTTTACTGCCAAATAGTCCCTTACCAAATACAACTCCAGCTGTAACAACCAGTACTAAAACAGCCGCAATAATTACAGTTATCAATCCTTTGTTTCGCATATTTGATTTGTTTTTACCATTTTTTTGTGTGATATTAACTAAACTTTCACCACAGTTAGGGCAATATTTTTTTTCGCTGTCAAATTTTTGTTTACATTTTTCACAATACATAACTCATTCCCCTTTTCAAATACTTCTGAGTGTAATGATTTTTAGTTGCATTATTATATAATATATCCTAAATATAAATTATTTATTTAGCTTATTAAATATATCACTAAATACATTTTTTAATGAAGTTGTAGCCTCTTCATTATCATTGAACTCACTTAATTTTTCTCTATCTAACGCTTGTAAAGCTTGTTTCCTACTTAAACTTATTTTACGTTGTTTATCATCAATCTTTAATATTTTTACTTTTACTTTATCACCTTCGTTTAATACATCACTTGGGTTGTCGATTCTCTCTTCAGAAATCTCTGAAATATGCACTAACCCTTCAATGCCTTCATTCAGACTAACAAAAACACCAAACCCTAATACTTTTGACACAACGCCTTCATAAATTTTATTAACTTGATATTTATCCTTTACAGTATTCCAAGGATCCTGTGCAATATCTTTAAGCCCTAATGATATTTTTTCTTTTTTCTTATCCACGTTAAGGATATATACTTTAACATCATCCCCAACCTTAACAATATCACTTGGATGTTTTACTCTAGTCCAAGCAAGATCTTCGTTTCTTACAAGTCCTTCTATACCTCCAATGTCCACAAAAGCACCAAAATTAGTTAGTTTTTTTACTCTACCTTCTACTACTTCGCCTTTTTCTAAAGTATTAAGTTTTTCTTGTTTTAGCTTTTTTGCTTTTTCTTGTTCTACTACTTTCCCTGAAAGAATAACTTTGTTTTTTTCTTTGTCAAGCTCTATTATTTTTACTTCTACTTCTTTATCAACATAATCTTTCAAATCTTCAACATAAGAAACTGAAAGTTGTGAAGCTGGTATAAAAGCCTTTATTCCATTAGTATATGCTATTATGCCACCTTTAACCAATTGATTTGCTTTTATTTTAATAATTTCTTGACTATTATATATTTGTTCCAGATTATCCCATGCATTTACTATATCAGCTCTTTTTTTTGAAAGCAGCACACTACCTTCTCCATCATCTAAATCTAAAATTTCAACTTTTATTTTATCTCCAATTTTAATATCTTCAATATTAAAATTAGGATCATAACTTAATTCATCTTCTTTAATAATCCCTTCAGCTTGATACCCTATATCGACAATGATATCACCTTGTGCCTTAGCAACAACATTTCCCTCAACAACATCACCAACATAAATTTTTTTAAGAGATTGTTCAATATTTTCTTTAAAGTCATCCATTGTCTTAATATTTTCTTCCAACATAAACACTCCTCTATCTAATCTATATTATCCCTCTTTATATAATACATTAAAAGTCCTTTTTAGGAAAGTGTTTTTTTAATAATTCCATTTAAATCTTGACCAGTAGGATTTTGATAAATTGCTATATCAAATTCACTTATAACTGATAATAAATGATCAATCCTCATATATTAATTATAAATTAAAACTTCTTATATTATATCATATAATCACAAAATTTTGCATTATTCCCTTTTTTTTAATAAATAAATTTCAAACACTCCTCCCGATATTACTATAATTTGGTACAAACATAAACAAATTAGCATATTATAAAGTAGGACAATGAAAAAAGGAGGTAATCTTTATGGCTGATGGATATTATGGTGGAGCTTATGGCATAGGTTCTGATGTAGTTGCTGGGTTAAAAGGATTAATAGGTCAAACCATTACTATTTATACTACTTCTGGTGGCTGTTCCGGTAGTGGTTTTACTGGAGTTCTTATCTACGCTGATGAATGTGTTGTAAAATTAATAACCAGAATCGGAACTCCCCCAGCTTGCTCCTTAGGAAGTGCTTGTTGCCCTCCTGGTCCAGCTCCTTACAGACCTTATAATTGTAGCCCATTTTTAGGATTGGGGTCTGTTACAACAATTCCTACTAACAGAATTGCTTCTTATGTACAAAATGCAGTAGCAAGTTAACATTTAATTCTCTAGATAAACAAGACCTAAAAAAGGTCTTGTTTTATTTTAGGTAAAATTGGACACACATTATTAAATATATACATAATATATAGTAGGACAAGAAAAAGGAGGTTAAAAATATGGCTGATGGATTTGCAGGTGCCTATGATGGCGCATATGGTGGTTCTTTAGGTTTAGGGTCTGACGTTGTAACTGGTTTAAGAACCTTAATAGGTCAAACTGTTACTATTTATGCTACTTGTGGCGGTTGTTCCGGTAGTGGTTTTACTGGAGTTCTAATCTATGCTGATGAATGTGTTGTAAAACTTATCACTAGAATTGGAACAGCTCCTGAATGTTCTCTTGGAACAAATTGTTGCCCACCTGGTCCAGCTCCTTATAGAGCTTATGGAAACCAACCATTCTTTGGTTTGGGTTCTGTGGTAACTATTCCAACTAAAAGCATTGCTTCTTATGTACAAAACGCTGTTGCAACTTAAATCATAAGTTTAATTGCAAAGATCCACCCTATATCCCTAATAATTGAAAAATATGGGGCGATTTTACTAAACTTAACAAGCAGAACTTTGCTCTGCTTGTTAAGTTTTAATTATTTTGTATTATTTAATGAATTTAATAATAAAATATAATAATCCTAAAAAATGAGTTGATCAAATTGAAACCTTATTTTGTTGAACAACTACAGGATTTGATAGAACAAACTATTACTATTTATACCTATAGTTATAATGATAATCATAAACTATCCGGTGTGCTAATTGGCGTTTACCAAGACTATATAACATTAGTACTAAAAATAGGAGAAATAAAAACTATTCCCCAACAAAAACGTCAATTTATTAATTTTAATAGAGCCATTCAAGCAGCATCAACTGAACAAGTTCTTATACCTGGCGTTCTTGTTGATATCCCTATAGAAAGCATTACATCTGTACTTCATTACGCTTTATAACTCTCTTTTATTTTTTTTGCAGAATTATAAGGTTTATCACTTGCCATTATATAACTCATAACTGCTATCCCCTTTGCTCCATATAGTAAAACATCCTTTGCGTTTTTTTCATTAATTCCACCTAGTCCAATAATAGGTATGTCTGTAATTTTTTTTATATCTTCAATTAATTTTAATCCTTTTGGTTTTAATCCTTTTTTACAATCAGTTGTAAAAATATGGCTTGCCAATAGATAATCCGGTTGAAATTTTTTAGCTAATGCAACTTCATCTAAATTATGTACAGATACTCCCACCTTTCCTTTATAATCCAATAGACTATCTTCAACCTTATTCAACTGATTAACTCCTATATGAAACCCAAAACAATTTATCTCCTTTGCTATATCGATATCATTATTAATAATTAGTTTTGAATTATAATAATCAGTAATTTTTTTAAGTTCAGTAGCCACTTCTAATAATTCCTTAGTTAGCAAATCTTTTTCTCTTAAAATAACTACATCAACCCCACCTATAACTGATTCCTTAACAACAGTATATAAATCACTTTGTTTTATTAATTTTCTATTTGTTATTAGATAAAGCATAATTTGACTCCTTTTATTACATAGAAACTAAATAAGCATCCAATCTTTAAAAACAGGTTGATAGTTTTTAGATATTAACATTTGTCTTATCTCGTTAACACTTCTTTTATCTGATATTTCAAATTGACTTTCGGACTTATTTTGAGATGAATGACCTCCAACTTCTGTAGAAACACCTGCTGACATTTTTGTTACTCCTAATGGAAGAATATTGTTCCTAAATTCTTCTTTTTCCCTAGTTGAAACAGTGATGCCTACTCTTGGCAAAAATATTCTTGTAGCCATCATTATCTGAACTAATTCTGGGTCACTGACTGGTTTTACATCTTCAAACACACCAATATGTGGTCGTATTCTTGGTAAGGATACACTTATATCTACATCATTATATTTATCTTGTAAATATTTTGCATGTAAACCAGTGTAAAAAGCTTCTTTTTGCCATTTATCTAATCCTAATAAAGCTCCAATATTTACTGTTCTCATTTTAGCTTTACATGCTCTCTCTGGGGCATCTAATCTAAAATTGTAGTTTTTCTTAGGACCTGATAAATGAACTCTATCATATATTTTTTCATTATAGACTTCTTGATATACAGTAAGTCCATCCACCCCTGCATTAACAACTTTTACATAATCTTTTTCCTCTAATGGATAGATTTCAATTGATATAGAATCAAAATATTTTTTAATTGCTTCTACAGCATCTATAATATATTCTACTGGTGTAGCTTTTTTTGATTCCCCAGTTAGTAATAAAATATGCCTAAGTCCTGTTTGTGATATTGCTTTCGCTTCAATTTCAATTTCTTTGATTGTTAACTTTCTTCTAGAAATATTATTATCAACATTAAATCCACAGTACTGACATCTGTTAACACAAAAATTCGCCAAATACATAGGCGTATAGAGTATCATAGTTTTCCCAAAAAACTGTTTTGTAAGGTTGTGAGCTTTTCGTGCCATCTCCTCTAAATAATTTCCTGCTTTAGGCGACAATAAAACTAAATAATCTAGAATGCTTAATTTACTTCTATTTATTGCTCTTAACACATCAGAATCTGTTACATTCTTAAAAAAATCTTCATATTTAAAAGCATCATATTCTTTATATATTTTATAAAAACTCATTATATTACCATCCTTAATTATTATTCTCAAACATTTAAAAACCCAGTAAGCGGCGAAGAAGCTTCTGCAAACTTTTTTTCAGGACCAACTTTTGCAAGATAAGCAAGTCTTCCAGCTTTGACACCTAATTTAAAAGCCTCTCCCATTATAACCGGATCTTCTGCAGTAGCTATTGCTGTATTTACTAACACTGCTGCTGCACCCATTTCCATAGCTTCAGCTGCCTGTGAAGGTTTACCAATTCCAGCATCAACTATTATAGGTAGCTTTATTTCATCAATTAATATATTAACTAACTCCTTAGTTTGCAACCCTCTATTTGTTCCTATAGGTGCTCCTAAAGGCATAACTGCTGCTGCACCAACATCTACCAATCTTTTAGCATCCATTAGATCTGGATTTACATAAGGTAATACAATAAATCCTTCTTTTGATAATATCTCAGTTGCTTTTATTGTTTCATAATTATCTGGTAGTAGATATTTATTATCTGATATCACTTCTATCTTAACCCAATTGCCACAACCCATAGCTTTTGATAACTTTGCTATCCTAACAGCCTCTTCAGCATTTCTTGCTCCTGAAGTATTAGGAAGCAAAACACAATCATCAGATATATAATTAAGAATGTTTTCTTCCTTCGTTGAATTCAAATCAACTCTTCTCAACGCCATAGTCACTACTTGAGAACCTGAACTCTTAATAACTTCTGGTATAACGCTTTTTTGAGGAAACTTTCCAGTCCCAACAAATAATCTACTATTTAATTCAACTCCACCTATTTTAAATTTATCCATTTCTACACTTCCTTTTTATCCATAATTATTCTTAAAACTGTATTCGCTTGATGATTTGCAGCTATTGCAACTCTAGGCGCCATCAAACCACAACCTGGTTTAGCCTCCGATACACCATCACCAACAAGATAAAAATTATCTCTTACTTTCTTTGTTGTTATTGTATTATTAGAATAATAACCTGCCATCCCCGACGCTGCTATAACAATCTTATCTGACATTTCTTTTAAAACTGTATTAATAAGAGTTGCTTTGGACTTTGGATTATCAAATGCTTCAACAATGATACTAGCTTTATTAAATACATCCTTAATATTACTTCGATCTATAAATACCTTCTTTGTAATTAATTCAACAAAAGGATTTATTTCCTTGATTAATTCTTTGATAGCCTCTGTTTTTGGCATCCCAATGTGTTTAATAAAATACTGTTGCCTATTTAAATTGCTAGGTTCTACTATATCATAATCTATAAGTATTAATTTTCCTATACCTAATCTAGCAAGAGAAATAGCAATATTAGAACCTAACCCCCCTAATCCAGCTATACCTACTACACTGCTTTTCAGTTTCTCATGCACACCTGGTGTATGTCTTGATATCATTAAATGTTCTAGTTCTTCTTCCGTAGGTATTTCCCCTCTTTTTATAAGTGTCACCTTATCATTTTTTTGTAACACCCTATCTTCTGACACCATAAACCCATTTAACACTATTATGTCTGCTTCACTTTTATATTTATTCCTCACTTCATAAATTGTAGTACCTTCATTTATATTAATATTTAACTCGTTTACTAATATATTCATATCACCCTCCACCTACAAGACTTATTATCTCTATTCTATCTTCTTCATTCAACATATACTGAGAATACTTATCCTTTTCTATAATCTCATAATTAACCTCTACAACAACTTTATTCGAGTTTAAGTTAAACTTCTCTATTAACTCTAATATAGTAACCTTATTGTCGAAACTCATTTCTTTTCCATTTACTATCATCTTCACACACTCCTTCTTTATAATCGTTCAGTAGAAATCCCAAAGTGCTCCTTTAGGAATAAGGTTGAAAACAAGACTTTTCACTGGTCCCGAAATTAACTTATATCACTTTTTTATATTATTCGATGAAACAAAGTAATATAAACGTCTTCTAACAAAAACAAAGAGAAGTAGATAACTACTCCTCGTATTTTAATTATGAGTATAAATTTCTCTAAATCCCATGCTCATAATGTTTCTTCCCTACGCTGGCATTATCCAAATCAGGTTATAAGGGTCAGAAATAACATTTCTTTCTCAGCCTATCTTTATAAGCTCCCCTGAGAATATATAATTTTCTAATCAAATTTTACCATATGATATAAATAAATACAAGAAAGATTTTAATCTCTTCTCCTATTACTTCTATTTTGTTTTTGCTCCACTTCAATTTCTTTTTTCTGTTCAGAGCTATCTCTTTTTTTATCAGCTATTTCATTATTATTTTCCTCTTTTTTATTTTCTTCAACTTCTTCATTATCTACTTGTATATTCTCTTTTTCATTTTGCCTCTTATTATTTTTAATTTCTTGCCCTTTATTCTCTTTATTATTTTCTTCTTTATTCATTTTACCCTTTTCACTACTATTAGAATTATCATCTCTTTTATTATCTATATTTTTATTATTTTTTCCATTACTATTATTTTCATTACCCTCTTCATCCTTACTAGATTTCTTGTCTTCTACCTTACTTTTATTATTTTCACTGGGATTTTCAACTTCGTTATTACCTTTATCTTTTTTATTAAATTGTTCAGCTATTCTCTCGTACTTTTTCATTTTTACATTAGATAGTTTTTCACTCTGTTTCTCTTGATTAATTTCATTTAATTTATTTTCTATAATAACTTCTGCTGTTAATTTTCCTTTCTCTTTAGCTTCTTTATGTTCTTCCTTTGTTCCTTCTAATAACTCTACATCTATTAACCCTTGAATATTCTTTGATTCTCTTACTTCATTTACAACCTTATTTTCGTTAACTCTATTTCTTTCGTCTACTACAGTAACTACTACCAAATCATCAGTATTATTACTTATATATTCTTGATTTCTCGCTTCCATAATAACTTTTTCAATAGCACCTTCAACATCATTACCATTAAAGTTTTTAAGCTTACCTAGTATTTTGTCTCCATCTTCATTTAATGCCTTTACTTTTATAACTTTTCCAAAATAATTATAAGTCATTTCAACGCTTGGATTTATATCAACATTAATATACCCATAAGGCTTATGGTAAAAAGCAAATCCAGATAACAAAATAAAACAACAAACTGTCAGAGCAGCTATATATCTTAGAAGATATTTTTTTCTAAATTTTGTATCTTTTAACACCATATTAGTATCGATTTCTTCACCTATACCTATATTATTAGCATACTTGTTTTTAATTTTTTCAAAACTTCCTTCAGCTGTAAGAATAATAATATCCTTTTTATTAATATCCATTATAAGACCTTTCAAATTATTCACCCCACTTAATATATTCTTTTAACATATCATAATCTGCATCCATAATGAGACTAATTGCTATTATATATTTTCTACCTCTCTCTATTTTCTTTCTATTTACTTTAAAAACTTCTTCTAACTCTTTTATAGATAATTTTTTGTTGTTAAATAGTTCTGTCTTTAACATCTTATGTTCCATTATGTATTTAGCCATTGATATATATAATTTTCTTAATTTATCTTGTTTTGGAGAGGCTTTTGTAAGGTCTTCTAATGTCATATCATACTTATTTAACTCTATTGCAAATTCTTTAATCTCCAATTTTCTTATTTCATTAACTTGTTCTATGGAATAATTATCTATTGATTTTTTTATCTGACGACTAGGCTCCTCATAGTGTTGTTCATTATCATCATATTCTTCATAAATTTCTCTATCATAAATTCTCTTTTCTTTTCTTAAATAATCAATACTTCTTGACCTAATATTAAGTTCTGCATAACTAATGAACTTACCTTTTTTATCATCGTATCCTATAAGAGCATCTTTAAACGCCAATAATCCAATGGAAAATAAATCATCGCTTTCGTCAACAAAATGTCCAACTACTTTTGAGAGTACTTTCTTAATAAAAGGCTTATACTCAATTAAAAGCTCTTCTAATACCACTTCGTCTTTTTTAGCTTTTTTTATTCGTTCTACAAAGTTATCCTTTGAATTCATGACTTCACCTCAGTAGCTAATATAGAATACGATTATTAGGATCCAAAAATTAAGGTAGGGTGTATAATTACTTGAATAAGTCACTTTTACTAACAACTTAGACCTAACTGCTTTTTCTCTCGTTCTATTTGTTTAGGATCAATTCTTAAAAATAAATGATCTACATATTTTATTTTATCAGTTTTTTGTACATACTTCCATTCTATAGTTTTTTTATTAATCATATCATCTATTTTTTTAGAGGTAAATGGTAAAAATGGGGTTTTATATGCACTTTCTATCTCTAATTTCATTTGGATCTTTATTCTCAACCTTTGCTCTTAAAGCAATAGGTGTCCCA
>JBKGYG010000035.1:0-19185 GCA_046546235.1 Eubacteriales bacterium
AAACTGAAAGATGGACGCATGAAGTATTAGAAGTATTTAATAAAAAATAAATTATTTTTAAGTGCCTTTATATAAGAAAAGGATGGATGATATAATGGATATTAAAAAAATATTTTTTGTGATATTGTTACTAATTGCTTTGATTTTTATTATACCAAATAATATTCTTATAGCAATATTGATTTTTGGTATAATAGTTATGATTCATGAATTAGGACACTTTATTGTTGCTAGAAAAAGTGGTATTTTTGTTGAAGAGTTTGCAATTGGTATGGGACCTAAATTAATTAGTTTTAAGAAAAAGGATACAGTTTACTCTATTAGAATATTGCCTATAGGTGGCTTTTGTAAAATGCTTGGGGAAGATGAAGATGTTGAAGATAAAAGAGCATTTAACAGAAAGTCAGTATGGGCTAGAATGGCTACAATAGCAGCAGGACCAATATTTAACTTCATTCTGGCTTTTGTTTGTGCGGTTTTTGTGGTTTCTTATTTAGGATATACGCCAACAAAAGTAGATAATGTAACACCTAATATGCCTGCTGAAGGTAAATTAGTAGAAGGGGACACTATTATAAGGGTAGATGGTAGAAAACCATATTCTTATAGAGAAATTCAAGTTTATACTCAATTTAGTAAAGGTGAGCCTATTGATATTACAGTAAAAAGAGATAATAAAAAAGAAAGATATACAATTAAACCCCAAGTTGAGTTGCCTTTTATATTGCCGAAAAACATAATTTTTGAGGATGTAGATTCAAATTTATCCGATAAAATTCAAATAGGGGACAGAATACTTGAAATAGATGAAAAAATAATAACATCCAAGAATCAGATAGCTAATTTAGAGGAAAAGGATTCTTATGAAGTACTATTAGAGAGGGACGGGAATGACAATACTATTTTAATAGATATATCTTCTAAAGAGATGGCGTTAATACCATACTTAGTTTCAGAAGTAGAGTCTCTTGAAATAAGAGCCTTAGACTCTACCTTGGACAATAAACTTTATTTGGGTGATAAAATCCTTAAAATAAATGAAGAAGATGCGATATCACAAGAACAAATAAGGGAATATGTTGAAGAAAACAGTAAAAGATTAAACTCATTTGATTTGCTCATAAAAAGAGAAGGAATAGATGAACCTAGTTTGATTACTTTAACAACAGAGCAGATGATTTATTCTTATAGAATGGGGATTGGTACTGACGTTGTTAAAGGTAATTTTATAACAAATATTAAACAAGGCTTTAATCAAACAATTTCTTGGGTTAAAATTACTTTGTTTTCTTTTGAACAGTTAGTTACTGGTAATGTTTCTGTGAAGCAATTAGCTGGGCCAGTTGGATTGGTTAATTTTATAAGTGAAGGATATGAACAAGAAGTACAAAGAGGTTTTATGGATGTTATGGCATATTTAGCTAATATGATATTATTATTAAGTGTTAATTTAGGAGTTTTTAATTTATTGCCTGTTCCAGCTCTTGATGGTAGTAGATTGGTATTTCTTATAATTGAAGCTGTAAGGGGGAAACCTATTGATAGAGAAAAAGAAGGGTTAATTCATTTTGTAGGACTTGTTCTTCTTATGCTGCTTATGATATTTGTATTATTTAATGATATTCAAAATATATTCGGGTAATAGTAATTTAGCTTCAAAATAATTATAAGATAATGTAGGGGCGCGTATAATGATGCGTCCTTTAATTCTGAATTCGTGGATAAATGAGGAGTATATATAAAGGCGGCGATAAAATGAGAAATAAATCTAAAGTAATAAAAATAGGTAATAAAAAAATAGGTGGGGAGAATCCTATCTTAATTCAATCTATGACTAATACAAGAACAGAAGATGTACAAGATACTGTTAATCAAATAAAAGAACTTGAAAAAGTTGGTTGTGATATTATTAGGGTTGCTATACCTAATGAATCAGCAGCTGCTTCTATTACTAGTATAAAAAAAGAAATAGGTATACCTTTAGTGGCAGATATTCATTTTGATTATCGACTAGCAATTAGATCTATAGAAAACGGTGCAGATAAAATTCGAATAAACCCAGGTAATATTGGAGGAAAAGATAAAGTGCTCCAAATAGTTAAAGTGGCAAAAGAGAACAATATACCTATTAGAGTTGGTGTTAATAGTGGTTCATTGGAGAAAGATTTATTAGAACGTTTTGGCAAAGTAACAGCCGAAGCACTTGTAGAGAGTGCTATAAAAAAAGTTAGATTGATTGAGGAAATGGACTATGATAATATTGTAGTAAGCATAAAATCTTCTGATGTTTTAATGAGTATAAAGGCTCATGAACATATATCTGATATAATTAACTATCCTTTGCATGTAGGGATTACTGAAGCAGGGACTTTGATGTCTGGAACAGTAAAATCATCTGTGGGAATGGGTATTATTTTATACAAAGGCATCGGAGATACTATTAGAGTTTCTTTAACTGGTGATCCAATTGAAGAGATAAAAGTTGGGAAACAATTATTAGGTTCTCTAGGATTAAGAAACAATGGAGTTGAAGTTATATCCTGTCCTACTTGTGGAAGAACTCAGATTGACTTAATACAGCTAGCAGAAAAAGTGGATAATTTAGTAAGTAACTTTAATATGAGTATTAAGATAGCAGTAATGGGATGTGTTGTTAATGGACCAGGAGAAGCTCGAGAAGCTGATTTGGGTATTGCTGGTGGTAATGGAGAAGGGTTAATTTTTAAAAAAGGTAAGATTGTACGTAAAGTAAAAGAAGAAGAATTATTAGGAGCTTTAAAAGAAGAAATAGATAAGTTTTAAGTGTTTTAAACTAATAAATTTAACTAAATTAAAAGTTTTAAATTTTCCGTAGAGCAATAGATACAAAACGTTCAGATTAAATATCACTTATTTGTATATCTATTGCTCTACTAGATACTTTATATAATCTGAAATTAAATGATTAATACATATTTTTTTGATTTTTACTATAAAGAGGGTGATAATATGTCAAAACTACAACTTTTTTTTGATATTTTTAATAACTTAAATGTTAATGAAGATCTAACATTTTATTTTAAGGATGCAAAGATCGAAGACATTAAGTTTAATAAGAATAAAAAAACAATGACTATATATATATTATGTCATCGAATTATACATAGAAAATTTATTGTTGAAATACAAAATATTATAAAAAGTTATCTCGGGCAAGAAGAGATAGATTTGTTAATAAGTGAGAGGTATCAATTATCTAATCAATATACGCCTAAGAAAATCATTTCTTTATATACAGATAGTCTATTAACAGAGTTAAAAGAAATTAGTCCAGTGTGCTATGGGATATTAAGAAAGGCAAATTGGAAAATAAATGATAATAAAATACTAATCAACTTAAAGAATAATCATATAATGCAGCTTCGTGAAAAAGAATTACTTTCATTTGTTGAAAACATCTACAATGAAAGGTTTGATTTAGGGTTAAAAATACAATTTTCATATGAAGAACATAATGAAAAAGATTATAAGATATACAATGAGAGAAAGAAGAGTATAGAACAGGAATTTAGAGAAAAGGTTAAAACACAGAATGTTTTAGCTAGTGAAGAAAAAGAATCTCTTGAGTCTAAAAAAACTACTAAAACTAACAATAATAAAGCTTCTGATTTGTTATTTGGAAAAATGTTTGAAGGTGAAAATTTACCAATTTCTGATTTGTCACAGGAACTTGGTGAGGTTATTACAAGAGGAACAATAATAAATGTGGAATCAAGAGCTATTAAAAATGATCGATATATTATAGCTATGGATATAACAGATTATAAAGATTCTATAACTGTGAAAATATTTGTTACAACTAAACAATATGAAGAAAGCTTAAAAGATGAATTACAAGAAGGGGTAACTATTAAAGTAAAAGGAGTAGTTCAATTTGATACTTTCTCTAAAGAAGTGGGGATAATAGCTCGTCATATAAAGAAGATACCAAGCTTTGCTATTACGAGAGTTGATTCAAAAGATAAAAAACGTGTAGAACTCCACGCTCATACTATGATGAGTGATATGGATTCTGTTGTAAGTACAAAAGAACTAATAAAAAGGGCAATCTCTTGGGGGCATGAAGCTATTGCTATAACAGATCACGGTGTTGTACAAGCATTTCCAGATGCTTATCATACAGCGGGTAAAGATATAAAGGTTATATATGGTGTAGAAGCTTATTTAGTAGATGATTTAAAAGAGATTGTAAAGAATAGCAAAGGACAGGATTTGGATACTACATTTGTTGTTTTTGATTTAGAGACTACAGGATTCTTGCCTGGTAGGGATAAGATAACAGAAATAGGCGCTATAAAAATTAAAAATGGAGTTATTATTGACAGGTTTAGCACATTTGTTAATCCAGAGAGACCTATTCCTTCTGATGTAGAAAAATTAACAGGAATTAATAATTATATGGTACAAGATGCACCTACTATAGAGAAAATCTTACCGGACTTTTTAGAATTTGTCGGGGATGCTGTGTTTGTAGCTCATAATGCAGACTTTGATATGAGTTTTATTAATTTTTTTGCATTAGAACAAAATATAGAGATTAATCCCACAGTATTAGATACAGTTATGTTAGCAAGGATGTTATTACCTAAGTTAAATCGCTATAAACTAAATACAATAGCAAAGGAATTAGATATATCATTAGAAAACCATCATAGGGCTGTTGATGATGCTTTGGCTACTGCTGAGATTTTTATTAAGTTTATAAAGATGTTAAAAGAAAGAGATATTATAACTCTAAATCATATTAATAAAGAAAGTAAAATGACTGAAGAAGATGTAAAAAAGCTTCCTACATATCATGCGATAATATTAGTTCAAAATATGGTTGGATTGAAAAATTTATATAAAATTATATCTTTAGCACATCTTAATTATTTTAAGCGTAAACCACGAATACCAAAAAGTGTATTTATAGAACATAGAGAAGGTCTTATTATAGGGTCTGCTTGTGAAGCGGGTGAATTATATCAGGCTATTTTACGTAAAAGTCCAAGGGAAGAAATCATAAGATTGGTACAATTTTATGATTACTTAGAAATACAGCCTATTGGAAATAATGAATTTATGATTAAAAGTGAAAAACTTAGTATAAATTCTTTTGAAGAACTTAAAACAATTAGTAAGCAAATAGTAGAGTTAGGAGATGAATTTCAGAAACCAGTAGTGGCTACTTGTGATGTGCATTTTCTTGATCCAGAACATGAGGTGTTTAGAAGAATTATAATGGCAGGTAAGGGGTTTTCTGATGCCGATGATCAAGCACCTTTGTATTTTAGAACCACAGAGGAAATGTTGAAAGAGTTTGAATTTCTAGGCAAGAAAAAAGCAGAAGAAGTAGTTGTACATAATACAAAGAGAATATCTGATAGTATAGAATGGATTGCCCCTCTTTTGCCTGATAAATATCCTCCTGTAATTGAAGGTTCTGATGAGGAATTAAGAAAGATTTGTTATGAAAAAGCCAGGTCAATGTATGGGGAAAACATACCTGACATTGTCAAAAATAGATTAGAAAAAGAATTGAATTCAATTATTTCTAATGGTTTTGCAGTAATGTATATTATTTCTCAGAAACTTGTGTGGAAATCACTTGAAGATGGATATTTAGTTGGTTCAAGAGGGTCTGTTGGTTCTTCTTTTGCAGCAACTATGGCTGGTATAACAGAGGTTAATCCATTACCTCCTCATTATATTTGTACTAATTGTAATTATTCAGATTTTGATTCTGATGAAGTTAAAAAATATGTAGGTAACTCTGGATGTGATATGCCTGATAGAGAATGTCCTAAATGTGGAGATTTATTGATAAAAGAAGGGCATGACATTCCATTTGAGACCTTTTTAGGATTTAAGGGGAATAAAGAACCTGATATTGATCTTAACTTCTCGGGAGAATACCAAAGTCAAGCTCATGATTATACAGAATTTTTATTTGGAAAAGGACATGTTTTTAGAGCAGGAACCATAGGAACTCTAGCTGAGAAAACGGCTTTTGGATTTGTGAAAAAATACTTTGATGAGAGAGATATACAAGTAAGAAATGCTGAGATTAATCGTTTAGTTATGGGGTGTACAGGTGTTAGAAGAACAACTGGTCAGCATCCAGGTGGTATTATAGTAGTCCCAAAAGATCAAGAAATATTTTCTTTTACACCAATTCAAAGGCCTGCTAATGATATGAATACTAAGATTACTACAACACATTTTGATTATCACTCAATTGATCATAATCTACTTAAGTTAGATATATTAGGACATGATGATCCTACAATGATTCGTATGCTAGAAGATTTAACAGGTATAGATGCAACAACTATTAAATTAGATGATAAAGATGTTATGTCTTTGTTTGAAAATACAAAATCATTAGGGATTAACCCAGATGATATAGGCGGCTGCACATTAGGTTCATTGGGGATACCTGAATTTGGTACAGATTTTGTTATGCAGATGTTAATTGATACTAAACCACAAACATTTTCGGATTTAGTAAGAATATCAGGATTATCTCATGGAACAGATGTATGGCTTAATAACGCTCAAGAGTTAATTAGGGATGGTAAAGCTGATATATCAAGAGTTATTTCAACACGTGATGATATTATGACATATTTAATTAATCAAGGAATGGATAGCGAATTATCTTTTTCTATAATGGAAAGTGTTCGTAAGGGTAAAGGACTAAAACCAGAATGGGAAGAGGCTATGGTAGAAGCAGGCGTACCTGATTGGTATATATGGTCTTGTAAACAGATAAAATATATGTTTCCTAAAGCTCATGCAGTAGCTTATGTTATGATGGCATATAGAATAGCTTATTTTAAAGTGAATTATCCAGAAGCTTATTATACTGCGTTTTTTAGTATAAGAGCTTCCAATTTTGACTATGAATTAATGTGCCATGGTAAAGAAAAAGTGGATAACACAATTATTAGATATAAAGATATTGATAGAAATAATGAAAAAAGAGAAAATGGTAGTTATGGATTATCTAAAAAGGAAAAAGATACATTAAAAGATTTAAAAATAGTTCAAGAAATGTATGCAAGAGGATTAAAATTTGTTCCTATTGATTTATATAAAGTAAATGCTAAGCGTTTTCAAATCATGGACAATGGAATAATGGCTTCTTTAAGTGCTATCCAGGGCTTAGGGGAAAAAGCTGCGGATAATATTGTTAAAGCAAGAGAAGATGGACAATTTTTATCTATAGATGATTTTAGACAACGAACAAAAGTAAGTAAAACTGTTATTGAAATTATGTTAGACAATGAAATATTAGTTGATTTACCACAATCTAATCAATTGTCATTGTTTGGATAAATGGACAGGCAAAACCTGTCCATTTGTGAGGAAGAGAATAAAATAAATATTTTAATATTAATAATATAAATAATTGTTTTTGAATTATTAATATGATAAGATTATTATTGTCATAATATAAATTATTGAGGTGAAATTGTATGAGAAAATTTTTTGTTTTTATTATTTGTATTTTGTTATTATCAGGTTGTGTAGTAATAAAAAATATAAGTAATAATGAAGATGTTCGGGGATCAGGTGAACTAGAAACACAGACCTTTGATTTTGATGATTTTGATGAAGTTGCTATAAGTAATACTTTTAAAGGTGAAATTAGACAAGGTGATGAGTTTTTTATTGAAATAACTATGGATAAAGTTCATAATATACTTGAATCCTAATGCATATTATATATAAAAGAGTAATAAGGATGAGTTATAATATGTTTTCAGGAACGAGAGTATATATAAATAAGCAATATAGAGTGATGTTTAATTTCCCAAATAATTGGAAACCAAGTGAAATTGCAAAAAATCGTTTTGAAGGATCTGATGGTTTTTTTCAAGTTTCTTTAATAAGTTCTAATAAATCAATAGATGAAGTAGCTAAACATGATGCATATCATAGCAAATTACCTTACGGAAGAAATCCAGAAATTAAAAAAAGATTTGTAAATGGTCATGAAGCTAGATTAATTACTCCAGACAGAGGAGAAACTGATTTTATGGAGAAACAGGCTGCTATAATTGTGGAATATGACAAACCATTGGCGTTTAATAATAATAAATATAACTATTTAATTATTTGGTCGGATGTTTATAATATTATGGGGATTTTACGTTCTTTAAAAATACTACCTGTTTGATTATTAGTACATAATTTGAATAAATGAATAAAATTTAAGATATAATATAAAAGAAATATATTAAAATTCGCAGATAACTTGCAATAATTCCCTATAAATGCTATAATAATTTTTGAAGTATTTATAATTACTTACTAAACAGAGTGGGCGGTATGTCCACTCTTATTTTGTGGATAGTTAGTTTTAGATTAATTTAATAGTTATTCTAGAGCAATGTGAAAGGAATGAGGGAAATGTCAACTAAGACAAAGATAGAAGATATTACTACAAATCTGTTAGACTCTATTTTAAAGGAAAACAAATTTGAATTAGTAGATGTAGAATATGTAAAAGAAGGTAGTGCTTGGTATTTGAGAGTATATATTGATAAAGAGGAAGGTATTACAATAGAAGATTGTGAAATTGTTAGTAGAGCATTAGAAGTAAAGTTAGATGAAGATGATCCAATTCCTAACCAATATATATTAGAAGTTAGCTCTCCTGGTTTAGATAGACCATTAAAAAAGGAAAAAGATTTTTATAGGAATTTAAATAAATTAGTTGATGTAAAATTATATAAAGCGATAAATAAACAAAAGGAAATAACAGGTATTCTAAAAGATTTTAGTGAAGCTACTATTACGTTAGTACTTGATGGGGGCAAAACATTAGTACTGAATAGATCAGATATTGCTATTGTAAGACTTGCAATAGATTTTTAAATAGAATAGATATTTTAAAGAATTATGAGGAGGATAAAAAATGAATGCTGAGTTTATAGAAGCATTAGATCAAATTGAAAAAGATAAAGGTATTAGTAAAGATGTATTATTAGAAGCAATAGAGACTTCTTTAGTCACAGCTTGTAAAAATCACTATGGTTCATCACATAATATAAAAGTAGACATTAATCGTGAATTAGGGGATGTTTCAGTATATGCAGAGAAAACTGTTGTGGAGGAAGTTGAAGATAATCAGAATGAAATAAACTTAGACGAAGCAAAAAAACTCAATCAAAGATATAATATTGGAGATGTAGTTAATATTGAGATAACACCTAAAAATTTTGGGAGAATTGCTGCACAAAAAGCTAAACAAGTTGTAGTACAAAAAATAAGAGAAGAAGAAAGAAAAATATTATATAATCAATACTATGAAAAGGAAAAAGATATAATAACAGGTATTGTTCAAAGACATTTGGGTAAAAATGTTTCCATTAACTTAGGTAAAGTTGATGCTACTCTAGCAGAGACTGAACAAGTAAAAAGAGAATCATATGAAAGTAATGAAAGGTATAAATTTTATATACTTGAAGTAAAAGATACAACAAAAGGACCTAAAATATTTGTTTCAAGGACGCATCCGGAATTAGTAAAAAGATTATTTGAACAAGAAGTGCCAGAAATACATGATGGAATAGTAGAAATAAAAAGTATATCTCGAGAAGCTGGCTCAAGAAGCAAGTTAGCAGTTTGCTCTAATGATAAAGATGTAGATGCAGTTGGAGCTTGTGTAGGACAAAATGGAACAAGGGTTAATGTTATAGTAAATGAACTTAGAGGAGAAAAGATTGATATTGTTAATTGGGATGAAAATCCAAAAGTTTTTATAGAGAATTCATTAAGTCCAGCAAAAGTAGTTGATGTAGAAGTTAATGAAGAAGAAAAAACTGCAAAAGTAGTTGTTCCAGATTATCAACTGTCATTAGCTATTGGAAAAGAAGGTCAAAATGCAAGACTAGCTGCCAGACTTACAGGATTTAAAATAGATATTAAAAGTGAATCCCAAGCAAAAGAAAGTAATTATTTACAAAAAGATAATGAAGAAGAATAAAACTAATCACTATTAAAGGAGGGATTAGTATGGGCAAAAGAAAAAAGCCACCTTTAAGAAAATGTATTGGATGTCAAGAGATGAAAGATAAAAGATCATTAACCCGAATTGTTAAGACACCAGAAGGAGATTTATTAATAGATAGTACTGGTAAAAAAAATGGACGTGGAGCATATATTTGTCCCAAAATAGAATGCTTTGATTTAGCAAAAAAGAATAAAGGTTTAGAAAGATCTTTTAAAATAAGTATTCCATCAGAGTTATATAATAATCTTAAGGAGGAATTAAACGACATTGATAAATAAAAAAGTATTATCTTTGCTAGGTATAGCTAAGAAAGCTGGAAATTTAGTTGGTGGTGAATTTTCAACTGAAGCAGCTATTAAAGGTAATAAAGCTTGTATGATTATTATAGCAGATGATGCTTCAAAAAATACTAAAAAGAAATTTACCAACTCGTGTAGATATTATAATGTTCCGTTATTTTTCTTTGGTGAAAAAGATACTTTAGGGCATGCCATAGGAAAATCTTATTGTGCTTCAATAGCTCTTTTAGATAAGGGTTTAGCGGAAGCAATAAAAAATCAGCTAGAATAATTACTAGAATGAGCTGTACATATTATGTTATGTAATGCTCTTGAAATTTATTGGAGGTGTTAGCATGTCAAAAGTGCGTGTATATGAAATAGCAAAACAGATTGGTGTTACAAGTAAAGAATTAATTGCTACATTATCGGAATTTGATGTAAATGTTCAAAGTCATATGAGTACATTAAGTGATGAGGAAATAGATTTAGTTCTTGAGTATTATGGAAATGAAGAAGAAAAAGAGGTTGAGAAAACCCCTAATAAGGATAAAAATATGGAACTAAATAACAAATCAGATAAGGATAAAGAATCAAGAAATGAGGAAAATAAAAAAGAAGAGGTAAAAGAGATAATTATTCCAGAAAAAATAAAAATCAATGAATTTGCTGAACGATTAGATGTTAAAAGTTCAGAGCTTATAAAGCATCTTATGTCTATGGATATTATAGCTAATATTAATCAAGATATTGACTTTGATACAGCAACTATATTAGCTGAAAAATATAATGTCATATTAGAGTTAGAAGAAGAAAAAGATATACTTGAAGAATTTTTTCAGGAAGAGCCAGATAGAAAAGAAGACTTAACGACTAGACCACCTGTGGTTGTTGTTATGGGTCATGTAGATCATGGGAAAACATCTTTGCTTGATGCTATTCGAGAGACAAATGTTACTGAAAAAGAAGCTGGAGGAATAACTCAACATATAGGTGCTTCTATTGTCGAATCTAATGGACATAAAATAACATTTTTAGATACTCCTGGACACGAAGCATTTACTGCAATGAGAATGCGAGGCGCTCAAGCAACTGATATAGCAATACTTGTAGTTGCAGCTGATGATGGAGTAATGCCACAAACAATTGAGGCTATTAATCATGCCAAGGCAGCAGGAGTAGAGGTAATAATTGCTATAAATAAAATTGATAAACCAGGAGCTAATCCTGACAGAGTAAAACAAGAACTTGTAGAATATGGATTGATATCAGAAGACTGGGGTGGCGAAACAATTTCTGTACCAGTATCAGCAATCGAAAAAACAGGAATAGATCAATTGTTAGAAATGATTAATCTTGTATCAGAGATGGAAGAATTAAAAGCAAATCCTAAACGTAAAGCGCGTGGAATTATTATTGAAGCAGAGTTAGATAAGGGTAGAGGTCCAGTTGCAACAGTTTTAGTCCAAAACGGAACATTAAGAGTTGGAGATCCTATTGTTGCCGGAAGTGCTTATGGTAAAGTAAGGGCTATGATGGATGATAAAGGAAGAAGAGTTAAGGAAGCAGGACCTTCTACACCAGTTGAAATACTTGGGTTAAGTGAGGTGCCAATAGCTGGAGATCCATTTTATATGGCTGCTAATGATAAAGAAGCACGTCAGGTAGCAGAAAAAGTTATAAAAAAAGAAAGAGAACAACTTATTCAAAATACACCATCAAAAGTTACTTTGGATGATTTGTTTGTTCAAATACAATCAGGTAATGTAAAAGAACTTAATATAGTTATAAAAGCTGATGTTCAAGGTTCAGTTGAAGCAGTAAAACAAAGTTTGCAAAAATTATCTAATGAAGAAGTAATAATTAAAACAATTCACGGTGGAGTAGGAGCTATAACAGAATCAGATGTATTATTAGCATCAGCTTCTAATGCCATTATTATTGGGTTTAATGTACGTCCTGAAGCTAGTGCAAAAGCTGTAGCAGAACAAGAAAAGATTGATATACGTTTATATAGAATTATTTATAATGCTATAGAAGATATAGAAGCTGCTATGAAAGGGATGTTAGATCCAAAATATGAAGAAAAAGTTTCTGGTCATGCTGAGATTAGACAAACGTTTAAAGTATCAGGAATAGGAACTATAGGAGGAGCCTATGTCCAAGACGGTAAAATCCTTCGTAATGCAAGAGTAAGACTTGTTCGAGATGGAATTGTTATTCATGAAGGTAGTTTAGCTTCATTAAAGAGATTTAAAGATGATGTAAAAGAAGTTAATAGTGGTTATGAATGTGGAATAATGTTTGATAAATACAATGACATTAAAGAAGGTGATATTGTAGAAGCATTTGTAATGGAAGAAATTCCAAGATAACTAAGAATATAAAGATATAGGTGGGGATTTTATGAAGAAAAAAACATCAAGAATGATTAGAATAAATGAAGAAATTAAAAGAGAGTTAAGCTCAATTATTCGCAGTTTAAAAGACCCTCGTATACATCCAATGACTACTATAATAGAAGTGGATGCAACAAATGATTTGAAACATTGCAAAGTATTTATTAGTGTTCTTGGCAAAGAAGAGGAACAAAAAGATAGTGTGCAAGGGTTAAATAATGCTTCTTCTTATATTAGAACGTTATTGGCACGGACAATTAATTTGCGTAATACTCCAGAGATCAAATTTGTAGGGGATCAATCTATTGAGCGTAGTATAAGAATGTCAAAGTTAATTGATGAAGTAAATAAGAAAGAATAAGAATTAGAATTATTTATTTTCTAGTATTTTAACAAAGGCCTATTATGGTAGCTGCTATAGTGCTATAGTACAAGTAAGAGGTGGCTTAATGAAAGACACATTATTTGAAATTATAAATAAAAGTAATCGAGTTATGATCGCAGGTCATATAAATCCAGATGGAGATTGTATTGGAGCTTGTTTTGCTTTAGGATATTATATTAAAAATAACTATGAAGGTAAGGATGTATCAATTTATTTAGAGAAAATCCCAGAAAAATATAAATTTATTGGTGACCAAGAGTTCTTAGCTTCTAATGCAAAAACCCAAAAAAATGATTTGTTTATTGCACTAGATTGTGGTGATATAGAAAGACTAGGAGAGGTTAAAAATATATACAGTAAAGCTTCTATAACTTTTAATATAGATCATCATATAAGCAACACTTATTTTGGACAATATAATATTATCAAAGATGTAAGTTCTACTTGTGAAATATTATTTGATTTGTTTGATATTGATAAAATTACAAAAGAAATAGCACAGGCTTTATATACAGGTATTATTTTCGATACTGGCTTATTCAAACATTCTAATACTACTGAAGAAACACTTAAGATAACTAGTAAACTTATTACTTATAAATTCAATTTTTCAGAAATAATTGATAAAGTTTTCTTTCAAAAATCATTTGAACAGAATCAATTATTAGGCTTAGCATTATTAAATAGTCACAAAATTTTTTGTGCAAATAAAATAATAGTTTATAGTTTTTTAACATTAGGTGATTTTATTGATTGTAATGCTTCTCAAGAAGATACTGAAGGTATAATAGATCAATTGCGAGTTACTAAAGACGCAGAAGTTGTTTTTTTCTTATATGCAATGGACAAAAATCATTATAAAGTTAGCTTAAGATCTGGTGAAATGGTTGATGTTTCGAAGATTGCTAAATATTTTGGTGGAGGCGGGCATAATAAAGCTTCTGGTTGCACCTTGGTAGGTAACAAAGAAGATATAATTTTTAAAATTATAAATAAAATAAAAGAACAACTTTGATAAAGGTGAGCAAATTGGTTAATGGAATACTAAATATTTATAAAGAAAAGGGCTACACTTCCCACGATGTTGTAGCTATATTAAGAAAAACATTAAATCAAAAAAAAATCGGACATACTGGTACACTTGATCCTGAGGCTGAAGGTGTTTTGCCAATTTGTATTGGTAAAGGAACAAAAGTTAGCAGTTTATTAACTGAAAAAGATAAAGTTTATGAAACTATATTAACTCTTGGAATAACAACAGATACTCAAGATTATACAGGTAAAATTTTAGAAAAAAAAGAAGTCAACATTACAAAAGATAAACTAAACTCCGTAATTAAGAGTTTTGAAGGTGAATATAATCAAGTTCCACCTATGTTTTCAGCCATAAAAGTACAAGGAAAAAAACTATATGAATTAGCAAGAAAAGGAATAGAGGTTGAACGCAAATCTCGAAAAGTTAACATTTATAGAATAGAAATCCTGGGGTACATAGATGGAATTAATATTAAGTTAAAGATTGAATGTTCAAAAGGGACTTATATTAGAACTTTATGCCATGATATTGGTCAAAAATTAGGTTGTGGAGGACATATGTCCTATCTATTACGTACTAGAGTAGGTATATTTAAATTAGAAAATAGTATGAAATTAGATAGAGTTGTGAAACTATATGAAGAGCAAAAATTGATAAAAAATATATATAATATAGATAAACTATTTGATTACCCACAAGTAATAGTTACAAATAAATACAATAAATTTTTATATAATGGAAATAAATTAAGCTCAAAAGCTTTAAAAACTAACATAATTGAAAGAGATAAAAAGCTTAGAGTATATGATGAACATATGCAATTTGTAGGGATATATCAATATATTCAAGAACAAGAAGTAATTAAACCTATAAAAATTTTTTTGTAAGGAGAAAGAAAAATGAAGTACCTGACGGAACAAAAAGTTTTTCATTTAAAAAAAACTGCTGTTGCTTTAGGTAATTTTGATGGTATCCATAAAGGACATCAATCACTATTAGAAGAAGTTGTAAAAGCTAAAGAAAAACAATTGACTTCAGTTATCTTTACTCTTAATCCGCATCCAAGCTTTGTAGTTAGCAATAAAGAAGCTGTTGATTTAATATATGTTGGAGAAGAGAAAGTTAAAAAGTTTGAAGAGCTTGGGATTGATGTGTTAATTGAATATCCATTTACATTAGAGACAGCAAAGATGTTGCCAGAAACCTTTATAAAAAAGATATTATTAGAACAACTAGATGCTAAGATTATTATTGTAGGAAATGATTATCGATTTGGTTATAAAAGGCAAGGTAATGTTTCTTTACTAAAGAAATATGGAAAAATATTTGGATATAAAGTTATTGAATTAGAAAAAAAGGAAATTAATAATCAAATAATTAGTAGCTCAAGAATAAGAGATTATATTAAAAAAGGGCAAATAGTAGAAGCTAATGAATTATTAAGAACTCCTTTTTCTATAATGGGAAAAGTTCAACAAGGTAGAAAATTAGGAAGAAAATTAGGTTTTCCTACTGCCAATATTATACCATCAAAAGAAAAATTATTACCACCTAATGGAGTTTATATTACAAAAACAAAATTAAATAATAAATGGTATAAAAGTATAACAAATATTGGTTCAAATCCAACTATAGGAAAACAAGAACATAAAGTAGTTGAAACTTATCTTTTTGGAATAAATTCGGTTTTTTATGATAAAGCTATCGAGGTTATTTTATTAAAGCATCTAAGATTTGAAAAAAAGTTTGATTCTATTGATAATTTAGTAGATCAAATAAAAGACGATATTAAAAATGCAGAAGTTTTTTTTGAAGAAAAGGAATTAAAAAGGACAAATTGCTAAAAATAAGCTTTACAAAGTTTACAAACAATTATGGTTATGCTATAATAAATTGATGTAAATATTACCTTTGCTCAGAACTAGGAAGCTCCGCCCTTTTCTTAGCATATGGTGTAGAATAAACAGGAGGATTTTATAATGGATAAAGATTTTAAAAAAGAAGTAATTAAAGAATTTGGAAGAAACGAAAGTGATACTGGTTCACCAGAAGTGCAAATTGCGCTTTTAACAAAGAGAATCAATCACTTAACTGAACATCTAAAAGAACATAAAAAAGACCATCACTCAAGAAGAGGATTATTAAAAATGGTTGGTCAAAGAAGGGGTTTGCTCAACTATCTTAAAAACAATGATATTGAAGCTTACCGTTCACTAATTGGAAGATTAGGTTTAAGAAGATAATTAAGAGCGGAGAAATCCGCTCTTTAATTTTAATTTGATTGAAAAGTACTATTATTTAGATAATTCGCGCTAGTACATGTGCCAATTGCAGAATTATGATTAGATAAGATTATTAGATTAGGTGTAACAAAAGATTGTTTTTAATAAAAAGTTAATATAATATTTATTATGTTACAAACTAACTATGTAAAGACATAGTCTGTATATAAAAAAACTTAAGAATTCGGAGAGGAGATAGAATATGGTCCGAAATTATAAAATGGAATTAGCAGGAAGAACATTATCAGTAGAAATAGGAAAGGTAGCTGAACAAGCTAATGGAGCTGCTATTGTTCGCTATGGTGACACAGTGGTACTATCAACTGTAACAGCTTCTGAAAAACCAAGAGAAGGTATAGATTTTTTTCCTTTAAGTGTTAACTATGAAGAGAAATTATATGCTGTTGGTAAAATACCAGGTGGATTTATTAAAAGGGAAGGAAGACCTACAGAGAATGCTGTATTAACTTCAAGGGTTATTGATAGACCGTTAAGACCGTTATTCCCTAAAGATTATAGAAATGATGTTTCTATTGTAAACACAGTATTATCGGTTGATCAAGATTGCAGTCCAGAATTAACTGCTATGATTGGTTCTTCTATTGTTCTTTCAATTTCTGACATACCTTTTGCGGGACCAGTAGGTTTTACAATCGTTGGTTATTTAAATGATGAATATATCATAAATCCAACATCATCTCAGAGGGAACTATCTGATATGGCTGTAACAGTTTCGTCTACAGGTGAAAAGGTTATGATGATTGAAGCTGGAGCAAATGAAGTTACAGAAGATGTAATGTTAGAAGGTATTTTAAAAGGACATGAAATCAACAAAAAGGTTGTAGAATTTATTGATAAAATTGCAGAGGAAGTTGCACTGCCAAAACATTCTTATGAAAGTTCAAATATTCCAGATGAGATTTATAAAGCAATAAAAGAATATATTGGCGATGAAAGAATGGAAAAGGCTGTTTTTACTGATGTAAAGCAAGAAAGAGAACAGCAAATGAATGAACTTAAAGAAGAGGTTGTAGCTCATTTTGCAGAAGTAAATGAAGAATGGTTAGAGTATATTAGTGAAGTAATGTACAAATACCAAAAAGAAACTGTTAGGAGAATGATTTTAAAAGATCATAAAAGACCGGATGGTCGTTCCCTAGAAGAAATAAGAGAATTAACATCTGAAGTTGATATATTACCTAGAACTCATGGATCTGGATTATTTAAAAGAGGTCAAACACAAGTATTAACTATATCTACTTTAGGAGCTCTTGGAGATGTTCAAGTCCTTGATGGATTAGATGAATTAGAAGACAGTAAACGATATATGCATCATTATAATTTTCCTGCTTATTCAGTAGGTGAAGCAAGACCACCAAGAGGACCTGGAAGACGTGAAATTGGCCATGGTGCGTTAGCTGAAAGAGCTTTATTGCCTGTTATTCCTTCTGAAGAGGAGTTCCCTTATGCTATTCGCTTAGTATCAGAGATTCTCAGTTCGAATGGTTCTACATCACAAGGAAGTATATGTGCATCAACTTTATCATTAATGGCAGCAGGAGTACCTATCAAAGCACCAGTTGCGGGTATTTCAGTTGGACTAGTAACAGGTGAAACTGACGATGATTATGTTATTTTAACTGATATTCAAGGTCTTGAAGATTTCTTTGGAGATATGGACTTTAAAGTTGCTGGTACACATAAAGGTATAACAGCGATTCAAATGGATATTAAAATTCATGGATTAACAGAGGAGATTATCGAAAAGGCTTTATTACAAACAAAAAGAGCAAGAGAATATATTTTAGATGAAGTTATGTTGAAATGCATATCAGAACCTAGAAAAGAATTATCCCCTTATGCTCCAAAAATAATTCAAACAAAAATTGACCCAGAAAAGATTAGTGGGGTAATTGGACCAAGAGGAAAAACAATTAATAAGATAATTGAAGAAACAAAAGTAAAAATAGATATAGAAGATGATGGTAGAATCTTTATTTGTGGTACTGACCATGAATTAGCAAATAAAGCGTTATCTATAATAGAATCTATTACAAAAGATATAGAAGTTGGACAAGTATATACTGGAAAAGTAGTTAAGACTATGAAGTTTGGTGCTTTTGTGGAAATTGCTCCAGGCAAAGAAGGTCTTGTCCATATATCTAAATTGGCAAAAGAAAGAGTAGAAAAAGTTGAGGATGTTGTATCAGTAGGTGATTCAATAACAGTAAAAGTAACTGAAATTGATAGCCAAGGCAGAATAAACTTGTCAAGAAAAGCTTTATTAGATTAATTATTATTACTTAATATAAATAATATTTTGGGATTTGAAAGTTTGTTTGCTATTAGCAAACCTTTCTTTCTCATTAAAATATTTTCAAACTTAAATTGTGGCCTTAGCCACTTTTCTTATTATATAGGAGTCTAACATAGTAGGGGTTATTCACGAATAACCCAATCCCACAATTGGTACATGTTCTAAGTACCAATTATCTTAATAATAGGATTTCCCAAATGAAGATGCTACTAGAAGGTAAGGTAGCATCTGAATATATATATACACCATATTTATTCATGATAATAAAAATATTACTTTATAACTAATCCCGAACGTGGCGAAGCCACTTTTGTCCTTTAATAGGAAAGTCCTACTTTTTAGAAAATTGGTACTTAGGATTTGTACCAATTTTACAAGTTTAATTAGATAAGAGTATTAGAACAGCTGGGACAAATCGCGTTGCGAACGTGGCGAAGCCACTT
>JBKGYG010000036.1:0-18764 GCA_046546235.1 Eubacteriales bacterium
TATCAATTTACTATATAAGAATCAATAATTGGTTATTTCCCAATTCTATTCTCTCTACCATAATAAAACAAATATTGTTGAGCATATCCCGCAATATCTCCAAATCTTGACGAGGCAAATTCTTGTATCTTTTCAAGCTTAACTTCTTTTTTTAAATATATATGCTCAACCACCCTTTTAATCCAAACGTCAGTAGGAAAAACTTCTCCTCGTGCTAATCCATACAATAATACACAATCAGCAATTTTATTTCCAACCCCTTTAATAGTCAATAATCTTTTTTTTGCATCTTCTGTTGAAATCTTTTTCAATTCCTTTAGATTAATATCTCCTTTGATAATTTTCTCACATGCATCTATTATATATGGGGCTCTAAAACCAGTCTTGCATTCCCTAAGACCAGCCTCAGTTGCTTTTATTAATTGTTCTGGTGTTGGAAAAGAATAATATTCAACACCTTCGTATGTACCTATATAATTACCATATGCTTTAGATATTGTTTCTACAATCTTTTTTATATGAGGTATTTGTTTGTTTTGAGATATAATAAAAGATATTAATGTTTCCCATGTATCTTGTCTTAATATTCTTATTCCGTACTTTTTACTTATTGCACTATACAAAAAATCATCTTGTTTTAATAATATTTTTTTAATTCTTTTATAGTCAGTATTTAGATCAAAATAATCTATCCATATATTATTAAATTCTTCCATTGTTGTATTAAATAGTGTAATCACATCATCAACTTGCTTTATTCTAAGGATCTTATTGTGTGCTATAATCATATATTCATTTTCTTCTAATTGCTTAAATCTAAAGCATTGGCCACATTCTAATATTTGCTTAATATTAAAGTCCTCAACCTCTTTTATAATTGTATTTGCAAAATCTTGTTTTATTTTCATTTATACCACCTTTATTCAAAAATAAGAATACATAACTTAATCTTTTTAATAATTAATATTTATGATATACTTGTAAATATATATTTCTTACTATTATACTACAAAAGCAGGTGTTAAAGTGAAAGAAAAAATTTACACTATTCCAGTTAGAGATGCATTCAAAGAAGACTCAGAGTGTCCTTTTTGCAATCTTTATCATAAGTTAGAAAAAGAATCCATTGAATTTGTTATGGGTCCTAGTTATATGGAAGATGATGTTAGAGCCGAAACTAACAAAACAGGATTTTGCAAGCATCATGTTCAAAAACTATATAATCAAAAAAACAGGCTAGGACTTGCATTAATGCTACATACCCATCAATCAAAAGTCAAAAAAGATTTAGAAAAGCTCTTTAACAAAAACAAAGCTTCTAAAAGTTTTATTAAGAAAAACACAGAAGTTTCACCTTTAAAAGCTTACCTTGATAAAATTGAAACTGATTGCTATATTTGCAACAAAGTTGATAATCTTATGGATAGATATATAGATACTTTTTTTTATTTATGGAAAAAGGATAAAGATTTTATTGAGTTAGTTAAAGACTGCAAAGGATTTTGTAATAATCATTTTGGAATTCTTTATGATGAAAGTTTTAATAAATTAAAAAATAACACATTAGATGAGTTTTTAAATATTATTAAAGATTTATATTTTGTTAATACTGATAGGGTTCAAGAAGATTTAGATTGGTTTATAACTAAGTTCGACTATAGATATGATAAAGAGCCATGGAAAAATGCAAAAGATGCTCTTCCAAGAACAATTATAAAAACTAATAGCGTTAAAAATAATTAAAACAAAAGCCATTATATAAAAATGGCTTTATTTGTTTTCTTTTTCACGTTGTTCTTTAATAAGATTTTTTATTTCTCTTGCTTTATCCTTCAGTCTTTCATTAGCAGAACGAGAAGTAATTACTTTAGACAACCAACGTAATGATTCTTCATCTTTTCCAACTCTTCGTGCAAGTTCTCCTACTAAATATGTTACTGTCATTTCATCCATTCCACACATAGGAAATGACTCTTTTCCAAATGCTTGACTAAAACCATCAAATGCATATTTTACAAACTCACGCTCTTGTTGCTCTAATGCTTTTATTATTGAAGGGTCTTTTCGTCTGTATCTTTCTCTTTTTCCTCTTAATACCCAAGTTATCTTTAGACAAGTATACGCCTTCTCACTTGGTTTACCTTTTTTTACTATAGTATTAATAAGTGCTAACTTATACCTAGTTAATGTTTCATCATAATCATAAATTTCTTTACCTTGAGCTAATCCTTTGAAGTTTGAAGAGACATTTTCTCTAACCCACTTTTTCTGCACTGAAGTTATATTTTTAAAAAATCGATTTAATGCTGCATATCCACAATAAGGACATACTACCGCATCATATTTTATTGGGTCTATTGCATCATATATAGGTCTTAAATCGGTCTCTACCTCATTCAGTCTAGCCTTGCCTGTTTTAACTGCCTTCGATTTGAAATTCCGATCACAAACAGGACAATTATAACTTCTGTCATAAACAATATCAATCTCTTTCATTTTTAATTGTTCATAGTGCATCTCTTCCTCATCATCTTCATCATAAATATCAACTTCTTCAAATTCAGTTAACCCTAATTTTTCTAGTTCGGAAAATATGTTCTTCAATTACCACACCTCATTTTTTGTCAGGTTTATAAGAGCTCTTTAATGATACAATACGGTTAAAAACTAAATGATCATGTGTAGTATCTTTTGAGTCCACACAAAAATATCCATGTCTTAAAAACTGAAACTTATCACCAATATTAGCATCTTTAACTACTGGTTCAATATAACAATCTTTTAGTACTTCTAATGAATTATCATTAACATTCCATTCCCTATTATCATTTATTAAAGGTTCCCCTTCTTTTAGAACGTGCTCATATAATCTTACTTCTGACTTTACAGCGTAAGGTGCTGCAACCCAATGTATTGTTCCCTTAACTTTTCTTCCAGTAAAACCTGTCCCACTTTTAGTCTCTGGATCATATGTGCAATGAAGTTCAATAACTTCACCCTTTTCATTCTTAATAACTTCTTCACATTTGATAAAATATGCATGCTTTAACCTAACTTCGTTTCCAAGATATAACCTGCGATATTTCTTAGGCGGATCTTCCATAAAATCTTCTTGTTCTATATATAACTCTCTACAAAATGGCATTTTTCTTTTTCCCATTTCTTTATTTTCCTGATTATTATCTGCTTCTAGGTATTCAACTTGACCTTCTGGGTAATTTGTAATAACTACTTTTAAAGGTCTTAAAACCCCCATTAATCTTGGTTTCTTCAATTTAAGATCTTCTCTTATACAATATTCTAACATAGCATAATCAACAGAACTTTGACTTTTAGACACCCCTACTAACTCCATAAATGTCTTTATAGATTCAGGAGTAAAACCTCTTCTTCTAAGAGCTGATAATGTAACCAGTCTAGGATCATCCCATCCATCAACAATGCCATCATCTACAAGTTTTTTAAGATTACGTTTGCCTGTTATAACGTCTGTCAAATATAATTTTGAGAACTCAATTTGTTTTGGAGAATTCTCAATTTCTAATTCTTTTAAAAACCAATCATATAAAGGTCTATGATCTTCAAATTCTAAAGTACATATTGAATGAGTTACCCCTTCTATAGCATCTTCTATAGGGTGAGCAAAATCATACATAGGATAAATACACCATTTATCCCCTGTATTATGATGTGTCATACGAGCAATACGATAAATCACAGGATCACGCATATTAATATTTGGTGATGCCATATCAATCTTAGCCCTTAATACTTTAGCTCCATCTTGAAACTCTCCATTTTTCATTTTCTCAAAAAGCGAAAGATTTTCTTCCACTGTTCTATTTCTATAAGGACTCTCTTTTCCTGGTTCTTTTAAAGTCCCTCTGTATTCTCTTATTTTATCAGCTTTTAAATCATCTACATATGCTTTCCCTTTTTTTATTAGCTTAATAGCACTTTCATACATTTTATCAAAGTAATTAGAAGCAAAAAATAGTCTATCTTCATATTTCGCACCTAACCATTTAACATCTTCAATTATAGAATCAACAAATTCTGCTTTTTCTTTCATTGGATTAGTGTCATCAAATCTAAGTTTAAATTCCCCATTATACTTGTGCGCTAATCCATAATTTAATAAAATTGATTTTGCATGTCCTATATGCAAAAAACCATTAGGTTCTGGAGGAAATCGAGTTACAACCTTATTATAAACTCCTTCTTCTAAATCCTTTTCAATAATTTGTTCTATAAAATTCTTAGAGACAATTTCATTATCTTCATCTGCTTTATTTAATTCATTGTTTCCCATCAAAGAGCCTCCTTAAATCTGTATATAATTACTTCAATTATAATTGTATTATTACCTAATGATACCATATTTTATTAAAATGTCAAAGAAGATGAATATAATACTTTTTTTATTCAAATTTCATTTATCAACAACTGAAAATATGCAAATAAGAATTTAAATGGCGAACTTGTATAGATATATTGATGCCAAAAATCTAAAATAATATTTATATTTTCATTAACATACCTATATAATTCATATACTCCTTTATATTCTGATGCTAAAATCGTAACAACTATATCATCTGAAAAGCTACTTGAACCATCAGAAAAATCAACCTCTGCAGTTATTTTGTATGATTGAATTCTATCTAATTTAGTTGAATCCACTACATTCCATTCTAATGTATATGGGGCGTTATTATCTTCAGCAACCTTTTTCCCATCTAAAATGAAGTTTACTCTTTCAACCTCTTTACTATCAAAAACATCTGCAAGAATAATAATAGGTTCTTCTTTTATATCATCTATATAATAAACTTCTCTTTCTGATTTTATTTCTAATACTTCTGGCTCTCTTTTTTCTTCAACTTCATCAAAACCTTCTTCTTTTTCTATATTGTCTTTATCTTTATTCTCATCCTTCTCATAAGTAATTGATCCTCCGCCAGGCTCTACTCCATATATTAAATCACCATCATCATAAACAGGAATATAATCTGTCTTTTTTAATTCAGATGCTGTTAAATTATTAAAAGACGGATCATTATCTGAATCCCAAAAAGAAGTATTCTCGGGTGCTAATAATCTAAATTGCGTTTCTCTTTTAGATTCGGATTGTCCACCAGGGTATATCTTCGTTCCAGAAAAATCTATCTCCACAAAGTAAATATGCTTATCCTCATTCCAAGGTTTTAGTTCTGATACCTTCGAACCTTGACTATAACCTGAAGTTATTGAAATATCACTAGCTGTATAACCATTTTCATAAATTTCAGTAAGATCTACAAAATACCTAAAAGATAATTTATCACCTACTCTAGCTGGCCATGCTGATTTATTATATAAAAACGCTCTAATTTCAACAAAATTAGATGATGATGCGTTAATACTGGCTTCGACAAAAAATTCTTCTGAAGGTTCTTCAATTGCATTTAGATCGCTTATTCCTGTACCACCATAATTAGCATACATTTTAGTAAGAGCCCCTACAAACCCTGCATTGTAATCACAAGCAACTTCATTAGATACATAATCACTAACCGAATCAGAGTAATTATCATTACTATCAGGACCTCCAACAAGAGCTCCTACAAGAGTATGTCTATGATTTGAAGGTTCCTCTAAATTATTAGTCCAAGAACCATGTGCTGTTCTATGATGCGGGTGTTTAGGAGAGTCTTCACCAAATCCCACTACATAACTTCTTCCTGTACTTCCTAAGGCATAATCTACTTGTTCTTTAGCAAAATCATTATATACTTTTTTCTTATTAGCAGGGCACTTATCCCAATCTGCATAAATACTTGCAAGAAAAGCAGTAGTAGTCGCATATCTTAATGAACCCCATTGATCCAACCAAGCTAGCCCATCAGGTGTATATGTAATACGTTCTCCATCACTTGTTCCTGTTGTCCAATAATCTAAATATTTTTCAACTTTGTTTTTATATATATCTTTTCCTGTTATTTTAGCTAATAATAACTCTGCCCCATAATGCACGTCATCCCAACTCTGAGTCCAAGTATATTCACCACTACATAATTTATTCAGTTCTTCTGCCTTTCTTAAATAACTATTATCATTTGTGCTTAAATATAGCCATGTAGCTGCCCAAGTTAATTCATCATAATATCCACTCCAAGAATCATAAAAACCATTTGCAGCTGTATAACCTTCATCACTTCTTGTTTCATCAGCAAATTCAAATAATTCTTTAGCATGCTTTAGACATAATTCAGCATATTCAGGATCACTATCCGCAAATACTATTGATGCTGCCGCTAAAGCTGCAGCAGTTCCACCAACCACACAAGAACCTGGATTGTCTTTTGTTACTTTATGTGCTGGTCTATCCATTTGCATTACTTCTGCTGGTCCCCACCAAGCATGGTCTGCATTACCATCTCCAACTTGATAATAATAAACATATTTTGAAGGATGACATTTTATAAAATAATCTGTTGCTACTTTTATTTCTTTTTTTAGATATTCTAGTTGTCCTAATTCTTTAAGAGTTTCTTCTTCTTCATAAATTGTCCAAGCCAACATAGACGTCGTGTATGCCATAGGCAGATTAAACTTAACATGATCCCCTGCATCATACCAGCCACCAGTTAAGTCCAGGCCTACATCAGCTCCGTCATTAAGTCCAGAATCACCACGCCAATTATTTCTAATATCATCACTTAACTCTCCTGATCTTTGGAATTCATAAAACATAATAGCTTTTTGTAATGCTTCAGCATAATTAAAATCTTCATCTTCTGCATTACTATAATAATTATTAGGAAAAGAACTAACAACAATTATAGCAACTATTAAACCAATGATAATAATACCTCTTTTCAACTTAATACCCTCCCTTAATACTTTATATTAATCTATAAAATTAAAAATATTAGTTTATATATATACAATATCACTAATTAGCATTATAACATATGATTTATTCTAATTAAATTATATATTTAAAACTTTTTCAAATAACTTCTGCTATTGATTATAGCTTATTCCCTAGCATCATCAGTACAACCACCAAATTCTACACTTTAAAAAGCAAGACTTTCTTAAAAAAAATTAAAAGCTCAGATAATTTTTATCTGAGCTAATGTATAGAAAGTCAATCTTTATGTTAATTATAGTAAAATAATATATATACAAATGCGTGATGTTTTAAATATTTTATTTGGAAAAATTAGTGATTGGAGATTTAACGAAGTTTCTTTTTATAAATAAAAAACATGTTCTCCTATTTTGGTGTAAATTTGCCTATTATACATAATCCAATAACTTACCGATTTATCAGGATTTAAAAAGAATAAACTATTGCCAATATTATTATTCCCTTCAAGTGCTTCTTTAGCTGCTTTATAGCTATCTTCATTTGGTTCATTATATATAGTATGATTAGCTACAGGCGTAAATTGTATTCCATAATTATCATCAAAAATAACACCTTTTATTGTATTAGGAAATTCGTTACTATTTTTTCTATTTATAATAACATTTGCAACTGCTAGTTTACCAGCATAAGGCTCTGCCTCAGCTTCTGCATGAATTATTTTTGCTAACCAATCCAACTCTTCTTGAGAATAACTATGTTGCTGATTGTTATTATTTATTTTGTCCCCTATATTTACTATATATTGATTAGCATCCCAGTTTATATTTTCTACTCCTAATGCTTCTGCAAAAAATCTAACAGGAACATAAGTCCTATCAATATATAGCTTTACTGGAGCATCTAATTTTACAGATTTACCATTTATCTTAGCTATATCAGAACCTCTGACTACTTCAATAATATTTCCATCCTTAAATATTTGAGCTGTAGATGTTTCTTGTATCCATTTTACATCATCAACATTTAAAGCCTCTGCAATAAATCTTAGTGGTACAAACACTCTATTTTCTTCGATATATGGTTGTCTATCAAAATTAACTGTATTACCATTAACATTAACACTTATTGGTTTTATAGTATTTACAATTACCATATCCCCCACTTGGAGATTATGAATATTAAATTTATTAACACTTTGAAGGGTAGCGATATTTTTATTGTATCTATGTGAAATAGACCAAAATGTATCTCCTGATTTAACTGTATGCATTTGATAAGATGCTGAGTTTGCAAAAACACTAATTGAACTTATATTAATTAACAGTAGTGTAAAAACTATACTTACTATTATTCTTTTTGCTTTCACTTAAATCACTCTCCTTTCATAGAGAGTATAAGTAATTTGACCTATAAGTTCAACATGAAAAACTTGGAAACCCCCTCTAACCCCCTCCACAACAAACTCCATACTTAAAATTATTGTTCTAGTATTTTAATCAATTGATGATAACTTATTCTTCCATGTATCGGAACATGTTGGTTCATGAAGGCCTTTTTTATATAATAAAAGAAGCAACTAGTTCATATCTATTTATGAACTAGTTGCTTCTTTTAAAAGTAGTTATCCGATTCATTTATCCACAAAACAAATTAAAATAAACTTATAAATATTATAAATAAAAAAGATGTCCTTTTATTTGCATATAGAAAGTACGATTTCTTGCAACCCAACTATTAGTTGATTTTAAAGGTATAAAATATAAACTTTCCCCTATATTATTATTCCCTTCTAACGCCTCTCTAGCAGCTTGTATACATTCTTCACTTGGCGTATTATAAATAGTACCTAACTTAATTGGTGTAAATTGGACTCCACTTTTTGTATCAAATATAACTTCTTTTATACTATTAGGAAATTGATAACTTTTTTTCCTATTAATAACAACATTAGCAACAGCTACTTTACCCTCAAAAGGTTCTCCTTTTGCTTCAGCATTCACTATTCTAGATAGCCAATACACATCTTCATCAGTATAATTGTATTTTATAAACTCTTTTGGTACATCATAATTATCCTTAGTAATATTAACAACTTTATTGCTATCATCCACTTCTATTTTATCTGCACCGAAAACACTTCCAAAAGAGTTAATTGGAACATATGTTTTATTATTATAAAATATAACTTTATTTTTGAGTCTCAAATTATAACCATTAACTAATATAAACTTCGAATCTTGATAAGCAGTTAAACTAATATTATTATGATTAACTATTATTGAATTATTTTCTTTTTCCCATGTTACATTAGATGCTCCTAAAGCATCTGCAAAACTTCTAATAGGAACATAAATTGAGTCCATAAAAGTTATTGGATTACTATCTAGTTTTATAGGCTTATCATTGATTTTAATTTCTGATTCTACTTCTTTAATAGTATATAGTAAATAATTGGTATTATCTTCTGTATCGAATGCAGCAAAACCTTGACTAGTACTAAAAAAAACTAATATCATAATACTAATAATCAATTTTTTTAGTCTTTTAAACATTAAAGAACACTCCTTTAAACTAAATACATTAAATATAATTGTTATATTCCATTCCAAAACTCGTTTCCATTACATTTTAACATTATTTAATTATATTTATTCAGTTTATTTATAATACTAGTCTTATTATACGTTTTTATTATATGTAAAGTTTGCCTACTTGTTGACAATTAGAGGTAATCAAGATGTTCATTTGCTTAATAAATGGTATAAATTACATATAATTATTATATACTATTTGATTATATAAGTATAGAATCAATTAAATAAATTTATATTCTTCTTCAATTGATTAGAAAAAAAATAAATTACAATGATATTGTTTTATATATTTTTTTGACTTATTCTTAGATTAATTATTAATGAAGATATTAGCCATTAAGAATAATCTGCTAATAATAGACTTTTAAGATTTGTTAGAATATAATATATGTCAAAGCTCCCGACGGGACTTGAACCCGAGACCTCTGCCTTACCAAGGCAACGCTCTACCGGCTGAGCTACGGGAGCAATTATGCATTTTTTTCTTGTACTATTGTTTCTACTTTTCTCTTAATTCTTTGCAAAGCATTGTCAATCGACTTAACTGTTTTGTTTAAATGACCTGCTATTTCAATATAGCTTTTTCCATCTAAAAATAATTTTAAAACTTCTTTCTCAAATTCAGAAAGCCTATAATCGAGTTCATATTCTATCATATTCATATTCTCTTTGTCAATCAAAAGTTCTTCTGGATTAATAATTTTTTCAGAAGGCATTCTATCTATTAAAGAAACTTTATCATCATTATCCTCAAAAATAGGTTTATTAAGTGACACATATGAATTTAAAGGTACATGCTTTTTTCTTGTAGAAGCTTTTACTGCAGTAATTATCTGTCTAGTAACACAAACATCTGCAAAAACTCTGAAAGTCGTTGCCTTTTTATCATTATAATCTCTTATTGCTTTATAAAGACCAATCATACCTTCTTGAATAATATCATCTTTATCCGCACCTATTAAATAATATGTTCGTGCTTTTTTCTTGACTAAATTTTTATATTTGTTCATTAGAAATTCAAGGGCTTTATTATCCCCCTGTTTGGCATCATTGACTAGTATTTCATCTTGAATATTACACTGCACCATATTATCCATTCAATCACCTACTTATTTTTTCTTAGTTTGTAACATCAGGTCAAATTATTTTTAAATTTATTAAATATATCTTACCTTCTTTTACCTGTGATATTTAATCTAACTATGCTAACAACCCCTTTGCCTGACTATTTCATAAGAAAGAACTGCCGTAGCAACAGAAGCATTTAGTGAATTGATTTCTCCCTTTTGAGGTATTGAGGCAATAAAGTCACATTTATCTTTAACATTTCGACTTACTCCTTCACCTTCACTTCCTACAACTAATCCAATAGGCCCTTTTAGGTCAATATTATACATCACTTCTCCATCCATATCAGCACAGACAAACCATAAACCTTTATCTTTTAATTCTTCAATAGTCCTAGATAAATTTGTAACTTTAGCAACTAGTGTATAATTTAGTGCTCCTGCTGAAGTTTTTGCAACAGTAGCTGTTAATCCAACTGCACGCCTTTTTGGTATAATCACCCCATGTACTCCTGCTATATTAGCCGTTCTAATTATCGCACCTAAATTATGAGGATCCATAATGTTATCTAATATAATAATGAATGGTTGTTCTCCTTTTTCTTCTGCTTTATTTATAATTTCTTCTACTGTTGCATAATTATAAGCTGCAACATAAGCAATAACGCCTTGATGTTTGGAATTTAATGACAAACTATCTAATCTTTCTTTATCTACAAAATTAACAACAATTTTCTTTTTTCTAGCTTCTTTTATAATTTTTTTAATAGAACCTTCATTGCTTCCTTCAAGGATCAATAATTTATCTATACTTCGATCTGCCTTCAATGCTTCTAAAACAGCATTTCTTCCTTCGATAACTAATTCATTACTATCCATTATTCCACTTCTTTCTATAACTATAATAGTCTTAGCATTTTCAAAAACTTAATAATTTTATTATGCCTTGGTAAAATCTTCAGATCATCTTCCGTGATACTTTTAGTTAAAAATAAGAATAGCACGTAAAAAATCCCACCAAAACATACTGATAAAACAGTTGATAGTTTTGATCCTATAATTGGTGTTGAGTAATTAAATATGACAAATACAATAATTCCCATTAATACAGATGAAGTCAAAGGTTTTAATAGACCTTTTATAGATATTATCTTGTTTTTTATTATTCTTACAAGAATAATATAATTTAATACTGTAAAAATAGCATAAAAAGCAATAGAACCATATAAAGCACCTTTACCTAATAGTGGTGAAGCAATCAAAAAATAATTTACAATGATTTTAGTTATACTTGAAATCATCAATGTCCATATAGGTATCATATAATATCCTAAACCTTGTAATACACTTGCTAAAGCTTGTCCTATAATTAAAAACACCAGACATATACTATACAACTGCAAATATTCAAACCCTGATGAGCTACGTGGATATATTAATTTTAACAATGGATTTGCAAGTATCCCTAGCCCTATTGCTGATGGTAATGCTAACATAAGACTTAATCTTATAGATGTATTTATTGATTCTAAAAGATTCTTCTTATTTTTCTTTTCTTTAGCCCATGCAACTGCTGGTACTGTGCTAATCATTAGTGCCACTGATAAAGTCAAAGGTACATTTATAATAGTAAAAGTTTTTCCAATTTGTCCATTAATTAAAGTAGCTTCTTCTGCAATAATTCCCATAACCTTAAGTCTATTAAATATAGTAAATGAGTCAATAAAATTCATAACAGAATAAGCTGAAGCGCCAATAGTAATAGGAATCGCTATCTTTAATAATTGTTTAGATAATTTTACTATATAGCTTTTTTTTAATTTTTTGTGGTTTTTTTTAAATCTAACCCTTTTTTTCCATATATATATTAGAAATATACAGGATAAAATATAACCTAAAGTTGTTCCAAAGGCTGCTCCCCCAACAGCTACAGGTGGACCGTAACCTAAATTTTTCAACAATATAGTCAATGCAAACCCAAGAACTACCTTTGTAAAACCTTCTATTATTTGAGTTAATGATGTTGGGCCCATCATTTGCTTTCCTTGATAATATCCTTTAAAAGAACCTGCTATGCAAATAAACAAAGGTGAAATAGATAAACCATATATTACGTAAATATTATTTTGACTCCAACCACTTAAGTTAATTAACAATTTAGCGCCAAAAATCAAACATAAAGTAACTATTATTCCTATAGTAGTCAGACTATATAAAGCAGCCTTAAAATAAGCATAGGCATCTTCTTCGTTCTTTCTAGCTGTACTTTCTGAAACAACTTTTGATACTGCTTGAGGCATACCAATTAATGCTATTGCTACGAGAAGCATATATACTGAATAAAAAGTTTGATAATATCCAAATCCTTCATCACCTGTTAAATAATGAAGAGGAATTCTAAATAACATACTTAATATCTTTGTTATAATCCCCGCTATTGATAATAAAATAGCACCTTTAATAAACGTCCTTGAATGTGTCATTATCTATTCCCTCTTTTATAGGCTTTCTAAACCTATTTTTATAAGATCTATCATTCTTGAATAATCTTCTTTTAGGTAAAGATATCCAACGAGTGCTTCAAATCCTGTAGCAATCCTATATTCTGTAACACTTACGTTTTTAGGATTTGTTCCTGATTTAGCATTTCGCCCTCTTTTGTAAATATTTATTTCCTCTTCTTTTAAAAATTCTTCTATTCTTTGCATCATTATAGCTTGTGTTTTAGCTTTAACTAATCCACTAGATTTATAGTGCAATTTGTGCACGGGGGCATTGCCTTCTGCCACAATTTTGGTTCTAACCAATAATTCATATACAGCATCACCAATAAAAGCTAATACTAATGGTGAGTAAGTTCTTAAATCATACTCTTCAATATTAAGCTTTTTCTTTAGTTCCTCCATAAATTCTTTCATTTAATCACCAATTCTTTGCCTGTTAGGCAACTATTTATATTCTTTTCCATCTGACTCCATCTCTTGTATCTTCTAATATAATTCCTTTTTCTTTTAATTCTTCTCTTATAGAATCTGCTTTCTTAAAATCTTTATTTTTTCTAGCTTCCTGTCTTTGGTTGATTAAATCATCAATTTCTTCATCAAGAAGATTAACTTTTAATTCCACTTTTATTCCAAGTATATCACATAACTTCATTATTGTATCTAAAACTTGTTTTGCAAAAATATTAGAAGTGTCCTGATCACAATTTGTATTAGCAAATTTTACTAATTCAAATATAACCGAAATAGCATCTGCTGTATTAAAATCATCATCCATAGCTAGTTCAAATTTTTTAGTAAAACCGTCTAGTTCAGATAATAGTTTTTCTTCATCTTGAGTTAATTCACTTAATTGAGAGTTGTCAAGGATATAGTTTAAATTAAAAATAGAAGTTTTAATTCTCTCCAAACCATTTTCAGCAGCTTCCATAAGTTCTTTGCTAAAATTTAAAGGATTACGATAATGAGCATTTAACATAAAAAACCTTAAAACTTCATATGAAAATTCCCTTACTACTTCTCTAACAGTAAAAAAATTACCTTCCGATTTTGACATTTTCTTATTATCAATATTCAAAAAAGCATTGTGTAACCAATATCTTGCAAAAGGCTTTCCATTTGCAGCTTCACTTTGTGCAATTTCATTCTCATGGTGTGGAAATACTAAATCTTCTCCTCCTGCATGGATATCAATTTCATCACCTAGATAGTTTTTTGCCATAACAGAACACTCAATATGCCATCCTGGTCTTCCTTCACCCCAAGGTGATTCCCAAGCTGGTTCGCCTTCTTTTTTAGGTTTCCAAAGAACAAAATCCATAGGATGTTCTTTCTCTTCATTAACAGCTATTCTAGCTCCTGCTTCTAAATCTTCTAGTTTTTTCTTAGATAGTTTACCATAAGCTTCATATTTACTTGTTCTAAAATACACTGTTGATTTTTTTTCATAGGCATACCCTTTTTCAATAAGCTTCTCAATCATTTTTATCATACTTTGTATTTCTTCCGTAGCCTTTGGATGTTTAGTTGCCCTTTTAACATTAAGACCATCTGCATCTTTTAATGTCTCCTCAATAAATTTTTTTGCAACTTCTTCCGAGCTTATATTCTCTTCTATGGCTTTATTTATAATTTTATCATCTACATCTGTGAAATTTTGCACGTAATTTACATCATATCCTTTATATTCCATATACCTTCTTACTGTATCAAATACTATATAAGGTCTTGCATTTCCTATATGAATGTAATTATAAACAGTCGGTCCACATACATACATTTTGACTTTCCCTTCTTCTAAAGGTATAAATTCTTCTTTTTTCTTAGTTAATGTATTAAAAACTAGCATATTTTTCCTCCTTTTATAACCTTATTATATATTGTTTTCGTGTATTTGTTCGTCTTTTTTATCTAGTTTAATGCCTATTTCTTTCTCTATTTTTTCTATTCTACATAATAGTGAGCATAATTCCATTTTTACTGGGTCTGGCAAATGTATATGATCTAAAACACTGCTTGGTGATACTCGTTCATCATTTCTTTTCACCACTCTACCAGGTATCCCCACTACTGTAGAATTCGAAGGCACTTCTGAAAGCACTACAGAACCAGCTCCTATTCTAGAGTTATCCCCAACTTTAAAAGATCCTAATATTTTAGCACCTGCGCTAATCATTACATTATCACCGATAGTAGGGTGTCGTTTGCCTTTTTCTTTACCTGTTCCCCCTAAAGTAACTCCCTGATATATAGTAACATTATCTCCTATTTCACAAGTTTCACCAATAACAACCCCCATACCATGGTCAATAAATAACCCTTTTCCTATTGTTGCACCAGGATGTATTTCAATACCTGTTTTTCTAGCAGCTCTCTGCGAAATCCACCTTGCTAAAAAATATCTTTTATGACGGAAAAACCAATGTGCAATTTGATATTTATATAGTGCTTTGAAACTAGGGTATAAAAAAACCTCAAAAGAGCTTCTAATAGCAGGATCCCTGTCTTTAATCACTTTTATTTCTTCTTTTATAAATTTAATCATCCCCATAACCTTGACACTCCTTTATAAAATAATTTCTCTATAAAATAACAACAAAAAACTCCATCTCTTATATAGCTTAAGAGACGGAGTATATCCGCGGTTCCACCCTTATTAGAAGTTATAAAAACTTCTCTCTTTAAACCCATTGTAACGTATGGTTAACGGATTAAACTACTAACATTTCGCCTAATCAGCTCAAGGATGCACATTCATATACTTTTTCTTAAAGACCGTTCTCAGCCTTAGACAGCCCTTCTCTGTTAAGTTTTAGTATATTACTTCTTCCTATCAAAGCTTTTAATCTATAATTATCATATATCAACAATAGTAAAAGGTCAATAGCTCTAAATGGAAATTAATCAAAGTTATCTATTCCTATATTATAATTCAGGTAATATATTGATAAACTACTTTTAATCTTATACAATTTCATTAATAAAAATGTTCTTTATAAAAAATATGTTTTTAAATTCATTAATTATACCTTTATTGTTAACTATAATTTTATTTACCTTAATCAATTCCTCAACTGTTTCAAACCCCATAATAAGCTGAACAAGAGTCCCTATATCTAACTCAATATCTGAATCCTCGTTTGTGTTTTTTACAATAGATTCATTTACTCTTAAATCTAACTTAAAAACTCCATTATTATGTTTTATTATAGAATCATTTACCTTTATATTTATAATACATTTATTCTTAGAATAAATAAATTGAAGAATTTTTCTAACATTGATAATTCTAGCCATTATATAAGGTTTTATTATCCTCTTAATATTCTTTGTAAATGGAATGAAATGCCTTATATCTAATCTATGTGTGTTAATTTTAATCATTTTTGAATTTGAATTTTCTTTAATATACGATAATAATATTTCTAGAGTCTCGTAATTATCGTACATAATCTCTCGTATTTCACATAATTCACTATTATTATATATCATTATATATCCTGCGAGTTTTTCTCCTTTATAACTTCCAATAATTATCCCTTTTTCACTATCAAGTTCTTTTAATATTTCGTTATAATAGTTTTTGTTTCTTTCAATATAAACTTGATAATTGTTCATCATATTTTGATAAAAAGTGCTTATATCTGCTATCTTATCTTCTTTAATCTTAGAAGTTATATAATATCTATTATCTTTAATCGTATTCAAATCTTCCTTACATAAATAGACTTCATAGTATTTAGTAATAAAAGAAAAGCCGAATCGTTTATATATCCTATCATCAATTGGCATAAGAATAGAAATAGAATGTCCCTTCTCATATAAGTAGTTTAAAGAATATTCCATTATATATCTCATATATCCCTTATTCTGATAATCGACATCAGTTCCTACCCCTACATAGTAAGCAAACTGCTGTTTATTATTATTTATACTTAAATAATATGGATTTAAATGAATCATAGAAATAATTTTTTTATTTTTTTTATAGCACAGTATTTCATTAGTTAATACTTTAATATTAAAATAATATTCTATGAATTCTTCTGAATCTTGAAATAGTTTTTGCCATAATTCTTTTATATTTTTATAATCTTTTGTTGTTGCAATTTCTATAGGCATGAATACACCTCTTATTTTTCAATAATCTTATATTTTTCCACAAATCGCATAGGATGATATGAACGTTTAGCTTTTCGTATACCTGTTATCCCCAAATCATCTTCTCTATTTACAGTTTTAACTTTAGGATACTCATTATTTAAAAATAATTGATTAATTATTGCATATAATCCCCTAATATTTTTATTCGCTTTTTCAATATGAATAATCACTTGATCCAGATTATTAGCATAACTTCCAATAGTAAATGCTTCTAACTTATTATCTATCCATATACCTCCTGATTTCAGGTCCAACTCTTCAAAATTAATTATCATATTTTCTATTCCTATAGCTTCATGTTGCAATCTTTCTCCAATGTTTCCTTCGTTACTATCTTGCCATTCTTTAATGAAATTCTTAACTTCTATAATATTATCCTTAGTTATGTTTTTATAAATGTATTTATCACCATAATCTCTTATAAACCGATTAATATGATTTCTCTTTTTATGATATTTTTTACCTTCAAGTTGACGTAAATCTTCAGCATTATATATATAATCAAAATTATCTCTTTCCTTTATTACCACAAATTCTTTATTAAAATTATTATTTATATAATTAGCAAAATCTTTTTCTACACCGTACATTTCTAATTTTATATTTAATTCTTTATTAAAATAATCCCATATTGTCTTAAATACTTCTTTATAGTTTTCTTTTGAACAGATTGGCATCATTGTATAGTATTTATCTCTATATTTATTTAAAAAAATAATATACTTATCATTGATATAATAATTTGTTTTATACAATGAATTCCACAAATAAAGAGTGTTGAAATTATATTCACAACTCTCAGTTGCATAAATTTTTAAAATAGGGTTTAATTCTTTCTGAGATTCTAAACGTAGCTGTTTAAACAAGATAGTCATATTGTTATCCTTTCATACTATTATATAATAATCATTTATTGTTAATCCTAGTTTTATTTCAGCTTATACCTAAGCGTTTTTGTTTAATTGCTTTTAGAAGTTAATAGGCAAATTGCTTGAGCAGAAATCCCCAATCTTTGACCAGTAAATCCTAACCCTTCTTCTGTGGTAGCTTTTATATTTATTTTATCACAAGATATTTTAATAACTTCAGATATATTTTTAATCATCATAGTAATATAGGGTGCTAATTTAGGTTTCTCAGCTATAATCGTAGCATCAATATTCCCTACTTGATACCCCTGTTGTATTATTAACCGATTAACTTTTTCTAGTAGTTTAATACTTGATATATCTTTATATTTATTATCTGAATCTGGAAAATGCTTTCCTATATCTCCTAGAGCAGCTGCTCCTAACATAGCATCCATTATTGCATGTAATAAAACATCAGCATCCGAGTGCCCTAATAAACCTTTTTCATAAGGAATAAAAACTCCTCCTATTATTAGTTTACGTTTTTCTACCAATTTATGTACATCATATCCCATACCAATTCGCATAATAACTCACTTCACTTTCATTATATTAATTATTTTCTCTATAATATCATTTAGTATTTGTCATCTAATAGGTACATCTCGTTTATTATATCATATTTTGATTTTTTATATTAGTCTTCTTAATGATGTGTTCTTAACTTA
>JBKGYG010000037.1:0-18684 GCA_046546235.1 Eubacteriales bacterium
ATCCTGTATATGATAACATTGAAAATATAGGTATAGATAATATAAATATATTTAACAAGAAATATATTTGGTAATTAAAGGATGTGACAGCCGTTGTCAAACGTGGGTATATTCTTTAGTTAATTTTTACGATATTTTATATAAAAGTTAACTAAACTTTTAATTTGGATATATAGTGTCCGTTTTTTTTAATATAATGAGTATATAATATTTGAGACGAGTGGAGGAGATGAGATGGGCAAACTTTTTGGTACTGATAGGGTAAGAGATGTTGCTAATCAGGAACTAACTGGAGAACTGATTTTAAAGTTAGGACGAGCAGGGTATATTATTTAACCTGTAATTATCAGGATGATGGTAAAGCAAGCTTAAAGGTGATACTTTAGTCTGTACTGCTTATAGTAACCTGGTCTCCATGAATTGATGGAAAAGATGGGCTGTAAAGTAAGTGTTACAGCTAATGGTGATAGATATGTTTTAGTGGAAATGAAAACAAATGGTTATAACTTGGGTGGAGAACAATCAGGACATATCATTGCCCTTGATTACAGCAAAACAGGTGATGGAGGGCTGGCCGCTATTTAGTTAGCCAGTATAGTTAAGAAAATAAAGAAGAAGCTAAGTGAGCTGGCAAATATAATGAAGCCCTGGTCTCAATGACTGGCTGATGTGAAAGTGGAAAGCAAAGAGTGGGAAAACAATGAGAAAGTTATTGAAATTATTGAAGAAATTGAAGAGATTTTAGGAGATAAAGGTAGAGTTTTTGTAAGAGCTTCTGGAACAGAACCATTGATGAGGGTCATGCTGGAAGGTAATGATGAGGAACATTTACTGCAGTTAGAAGAGAAGTTGATAGAAGTAATAAGGAAAGAAAGAATTGTAGTAAGAAAGTTGTGGTTTAGTTATATTTTTTTAAAAATTTAAAAGTACAAGGTAATGATGCAAAGGTGAATCCAAACAATAACGGGTTTACTTTAATTGAAGTCTTAATTGTTATTGTTATTATGGGGATATTGGCTACTGTTGCAACTCCTTCTGTTTTATCAGTTTTAGAAGGAGTAAATGAACAGGTTTGTAGAACAAATTGTATTCAAGTTGAGCGAAGTTATAATGTTCATTTAACTATGGAAGATATACTGCATTATATGGTATATTTGCTCAATATCCATGAAAATGAATATGAAAATATGTGTCCTAAAGATGGTAAAATATATTATGATAACGGTAGAGTCCGTTGTAACTATCATAGTAGATATGATAATATAGAGCCTGAAGAAGAAGATGATGAAGACAACAATGGTGGTGTTCCATTTTTGTAAAAAAGTAACTAATCAATATATGGCACAATACAAATGTTCTTGCACAATATATTGCATAAGTTTTAATTTGATTGAATGAAAAGAACGACGTGAGTATGGTGAAAGGATAAAGAGGCTGTAAGCCTGTAATATCAAAGGTTTCATCATAACTGACAAATGTTAATGGTACAGAAGTATTATACGTCTAAATATCCAATCTTGAGACGGAATTATGCAAGATATAGTGCATAGATTAGATGTAGATACAAGATATAGATTGATACATAAACACAGGAAACTAGAGGTACAATTGAGAGCACCTATTTATATAAAAGCGATGGAAAGTAAAGGGGACTGAACTTATATGATTTATAAATTTTTCAAGAGATTATTTGACATTACAATTTCAGTAATTGGATTAATTATTACTTCTCCAATACTTTTAATAGCAGCAGTAGCAATTAAACTTGAATCTACAGGACCTATTATCTTTAAACAAGAGAGATTAGGTTTAAACGGTAAAGTTTTTAAGATTTATAAGTTTAGATCAATGTGTGTTGATGCTGAAAAAGGCGGAGTATATGAGAAAGAAGGTGACCCTAGAGTTACCAAAGTAGGGAAGTTTATACGTAAGACAAGCATAGATGAACTACCACAGTTTGTAAACATATTAAAAGGGGAGATGTCTCTTATCGGTCCAAGACCTGCCTTAACATATCATCCGTGGCCATATAATGTGTATACAGAGGAACAAAAGAAAATGTTCCACGTTAGACCAGGAGTTACTGGTTGGGCGCAAGTTAATGGGAGAAAAGAAGTTGAGTGGCCAAGAAGAATTGAATTAAATGTTGAGTATGTAGATAAGATGTCACTTTATTTTGATTTGATGATATTCTTTAAAACTATTTTCAAAGTATTACGAATGGAAGATAACCTTAATGTAAAAGAGACCGCATCAAAGAAAAATACAAACGTGTAAAAATAATTGTTTGGAGGTTATTGTATGGCTTTGAAGTTGATGTATATAACGAATAATACTGATATAGCAAAAATTGCAGAAAATAGTGGGGTTGATTGGATATTTATTGACCTTGAGATAAACGGAAAAGAAGAAAGACAAGGTCACTTAGATACAGTTATATCGCGTCATCATATAGATGATGTAAAGAAAATAAAAGAAGTACTTAGAACATCGAAACTTTTAGTTAGAGTAAATCCAGTATTTGAAGGATCTAAATCTGAAATTGATCGAGTTATTGATGATGGAGCAGACATTATCATGCTTCCTTTTTTTAAGTCTAAGAAAGAGGTCGCAGAATTTTCTAATTATGTAGATGGAAGAGCAAAGACAATGCTATTGCTAGAAACTCCTGAAGCAGCAGAAAGCATAGATGACATTTTAAGTGTTGATGGAATTGACTATATCCATATTGGTCTTAATGACCTTCATCTTGGATATGGTATGAAATTTATGTTCGAACTTTTAGCAGATGGCACTATTGAAAAACTATGTAATAAAATCAAGGACAAAGGCATTCCTTATGGTTTTGGAGGTATTGCTCAACTAGGGCAGGGAGATCTTCCGGCTGAGTATGTTATAGCGGAACATCACAGATTAGGCTCTTCAATGGCAATACTTTCTAGAAGTTTTTGTAATGTTAATAAGATAAAAAGTATTGAAGAAGCGCAGGAAGTATTTGATAGAGGAGTTTCTGAAGTGCGTGAGTTTGAGAGTAGTTTAAAAGACAAAAGCCAAGAGTTCTTTGAAGAAAATAGAATGATTGCAATAGATAAAATTAATTCAATCAGAGATTGTAAGGTGGAGTTAGATGAAAAAGTTGCTGCTAACAGGGGCTTTTAAATATAGTCGAGAACAATTGAATAAGTTAGAACGTTTAGGATATGAGATTGTATTTGTTCAAGATGAAAGAAAAGCTTTAAATAATGATGTATCTGATATTGACGCTGTGGTTTGCAATAGTTTATTTAATTATAACGATATTAAAGAGTTTAAAAATCTAAGAATTATTCAACTTACTAGTGCAGGATTAGATAGGGTTCCTCTCGATCGCATAACTGAACAAGGGATTCGACTATTTAATGCAAGAGGAGTCTATAGCATCCCGATGGCAGAGTGGGTCATACTTAAGATCTTAGAAATATATAAAAAAAGTAGAGTTTTTTATAAAAACCAAGAGCAACACAAATGGGAAAAGCATAGAGATCTATTGGAACTGACTGATAAAACAGCAGTAATAATAGGCTATGGAAGTGTTGGGGCGGAAATAGCAAAGAGGCTAAAAGTCTTTGGGGTAAATGTAATAAGTGTGGATAGGCAAATACGAGAAGACGATTATGTAGACGAGTATATTTTGATTGACGATCTTGATACTGCATTGGTGAAGTCAGATATTATTATTCTATCCTTGCCTTTAACTGATGAAACAAGACATCTTATAAATAAAGATAGAATTAACCTTATGAAAGCTAATGTTGTACTTATTAATGTTTCACGTGGTGGAATTATAGATGAAACTGATCTAATAGAATCGCTTAGGGGAGATAAGTTTTTAGGTGTAGCTTTAGATGTTTTTGAAGAAGAACCACTGAATGAAAGCCTTTTATGGGATTTTGAAAATGTAATTATAACACCTCATAATTCTTTTGTTTCAGATAAGATGAATGAGAGGTTGTTTGAATTGATGGTAGAGAATTTGAATATAGAAACAGAGGTGTTTGAATGAAGTTTATTTTGATATCACCTAAAAACAGAACTGTATACAACTTTAGAGGAGATTTAATAAAAGAGATACAAGCTAAAGGTTATGAAGTGATTGTTACTGGTCCAAATGATGACGGAATTGATAAAATTGAGGAGTTAGGTATAAGGTTTGAAAAAATTCAACTCGATAAAACAGGAATAAATGTAGTTGCAGATCTTAAATATACACTTAAACTTTGGAAATTATTTAAAAATGAAAAACCTGATGTAACTTTAGGTTATACTATTAAACCTGTAATTTATGGTTCTATAGCAGCAAGATTAGCTGGAGTTAAAAATATAAATTCTATGATTACAGGTGTAGGTTACGTATTTACAGCGCAAACATTTAAAGCAAAAATCATTAGATTCTTCGCTTCAATTTTATATAAGTTGGGATTAGCGTCTTCAACAAATGTAATTTTCCAAAATAGTGATGACATGAAGGAATTCATAGAGCGGAACTTGATTAAAGAAAAAAAATGTAGACTAGTTAGTGGCTCGGGTGTAAATATGAAGCGTTTTAAACCAGCTTTATATCCAGAAAAAATTACATTTTTCATGTTATCTCGCGTTTTGTACAGTAAAGGTATTAGAGAGTATTTAGAAGCTTCTAAAAATGTAAAAAGCAAGTATCCTCATGTGAATTTTATGCTATTAGGTGCTGTAGAGAATATGCAGGACTCAATGAGCATGGAGGACTTAAAACCTTATATAGATCAAGGTGTTATTGAATATTTTGGTGAGACCAATGATGTTTCTAAATACTATTCAAAGGCTTCAGTGTACGTTTTACCATCGTATAGAGAAGGTACGCCTAGAACTGTACTAGAAGCAATGGCAATGGCAAGGCCTATAATTACTACAGATGCTCCAGGGTGTAGAGAAACAGTAATAAATGGTACAAATGGATTTCTAGTAGCAACTAAAAACCCAAGTGAAATCGAAGAGAAGATGGTATGGTTTATTGAAAATCCTGAAAAGATTTCCGAAATGGGAAAAGCTAGTTTAGATTTATGTAAAGAGAAGTTTGATGTAAATAAAGTTAATAACGACATGTTAAAATACATGAATGTTTGATGGGGGTATCAGCAATGAACTTATACGATAAAATCAAAAATAGAAAAGAAAAAATTTCACTTGTAGGTCTAGGTTATGTCGGTATGCCTATAGCAGTAGCCTTTGCAAAAAAAGCAGATGTAATTGGATTTGACATTAGTAAAGAGAAAATTGAGTTATATAAAAGTGGTATAGACCCAACTAAAGAAGTTGGAGATGAAGCGATAAAAGAAACAACGGTAGAATTTACTGCTGATGAATCTAAACTAAAACAAGCTAAATTTCATATTGTAGCAGTTCCAACTCCAGTTAATGCAGATCATACGCCAGACTTAAGACCCGTTGAATCAGCAAGTAGAACGGTAGGTAGAAATTTGGCTAAGGGATCTATTGTTGTATTTGAATCTACTGTTTACCCAGGAGTAACAGATGAAATTTGTATTCCTATTTTAGAAAAAGAGTCAGAAATGAAGTGCGGCATAGACTTTAAAGTTGGATATTCACCTGAAAGAATCAACCCTGGTGATAAAGTACACAGACTAGAGACAATAGTAAAAGTTGTTGCTGGAATGGATGAAGAGTCTCTTGATATAATTGCTAAAGTGTATGAACTAGTAGTTGATGCTGGTGTACATAGAGCGGAATCAATCAAAGTAGCGGAAGCTGCTAAAGTTATTGAAAACTCTCAAAGAGATATCAATATAGCTTTTATGAATGAGCTTTCAATCATTTTTAATAAAATGGGAATAGATGCTAAAGCTGTTCTTAAAGCAGCAGGAACTAAATGGAACTTCCTTAACTTCCATCCTGGCCTTGTTGGAGGACACTGCATTGGAGTAGATCCATATTACTTAACATATAGAGCTGAACAACTAGGATATCATTCTCAAATTATTCTTTCAGGAAGAAGAATTAATGATGATATGGGAAGATATGTAGTTGAGAACTTAATTAAAAATCTGATCAAGGCGGATGTGCCGGTTAAAGAAGCTAAAGTAGGGATTCTTGGATTTACATTTAAAGAGAACTGCCCTGATACAAGAAATACTAGAGTAATTGATATAGTAAATGAGCTTAAAGATTATGGAATAACACCAATGATTGCAGATCCAGAGGCTGATGCTGAAGAAGCAAAACATGAATACGGACTTATCTTTGATTCATTAGAGGATTTAAAAGATATGGATGCTATAGTTATTGCCGTTGGGCATGATCAATTCTTGAATCTAAGCCAAGAAGACTTGAATAGAATGTTTAAAAAAGCTTCTAACGATAATAAAGTATTGCTTGATATTAAGGGTGTTTTAGATAGAAAAGAATATGAAGAGGCTGGATACAAATACTGGAGACTGTAAATGGAGTGATATAGATTATGGGATACGAAAATATAGAGTTTGAAAAAGATAGTGTGTTTCTTGTGACAGGTGGAGCCGGATTCATTGGATCTAATCTGTGCGAGGTATTATTAGATAAAGGATATAAAGTAAGATGTCTTGATGACTTATCAAATGGCAAGCAAGTGAATGTAGATTTGTTTATAGATAATCCTAACTACACTTTTATTAAAGGTGATATTAGGGATTTAGATACATGTATGAATGCTTGTGAAGGTGTTGATTATGTATTAAATCAAGCTGCTTGGGGAAGTGTTCCAAGAAGTATTGAAATGCCCTTATTATATGAAGAAATCAATATTAGAGGAACACTTAATATGATGGAAGCAGCAAGACAAAATGGAGTTAAGAAGTTTGTTTATGCATCTAGTTCTTCTGTTTATGGAGATGAGCCTGATCTTCCTAAACAAGAAGGTAGGGAAGGGAACCTTTTATCACCATATGCTTTAACCAAAATGGTTGATGAAGAGTATGCTAAGATGTATACAAAACTATATGGTTTAGATACTTATGGATTAAGATACTTTAATGTATTTGGAAAGAGACAAGATCCAAATGGAGCATATGCAGCGGTTATTCCAAAATTTATTAAGCAGCTATTAAATGAGGAACAGCCAACAATAAATGGTGATGGGAAACAAAGTAGAGACTTCACTTATATTGAGAATGTCATAGAGGCTAATTTAAAAGCTTGTAAGGCTCCATCAGAAGTTGCTGGGGAAGCTTTTAATATTGCTTATGGAGGAAGAGAGTATTTAATTAATGTATACAACTCCTTATGTAAAGCTCTTGGAAAAAATATCGAACCAATCTTTGGACCAGATAGAAAAGGTGATATTAAGCATAGTAATGCTGATATTAGCAAGGCTAAAGAAATGTTAGGGTATGACCCTAGCTGGAGTTTTGAAAAAGGAATAGAAGCGGCAATTGAATGGTATAGGGAGAATTTATAGTTATGAGCTATAAAGCAGAAAAAATTAAAGTCTTGCATATAATCCCATCATTAAATTCTGGCGGAGCTGAGAAGTTAATAGAAGAATCTCTACCTATAATGAAAAATAATTATAACATTGATGTTGAAGTTTTACTACTTACTGATAAAGGAAATATTTTTGATAAAAAGCTTAAAGATAATAACATAAAAACCAATGTTTCTCCACATCAAAAAATTAGAAGTATAAAAAATATATTTTATATACTGAAACACATAAAAAGAAATCATTACGATATTGTTCACTCTCATTTATTTCCCTGCAATTATTGGGCCTCTATAGCATCAAAATTAATATTAAAAAACAAACCAAAATTTATTACTACCGAGCATAATACTCACAATAAAAGAAGAGATAAGTTTTACTTTAGACCAATTGAGAGGTTTATATATTCCGGTTATGATACCATCATATCAATTAGTGAAGGTACTCAACAAAATCTAATAAACTGGATAAAACCAAAAGGCAAGGATAAATTTGTTGTTATTGAAAATGGAATTAACTTAGTGGATTTCATAAATGCAGAGCCATATAAGAAATCTGATTTAGATAGCAAATTTAATGAAAGCACGAGACTATTATGCATGGTAGGTAGTTTTAGTAAACAAAAAGATCAAGCTACAATCATACGAGCGATGAAAGATTTACCAGATGATATTTTTTTATTGCTAGTAGGAGGAGGATCTTTAAAACAAGAATATGAAAAACTGGCTAAGAAATTAGAAGTAGATGACAGGGTTAAGTTTTTAGGCATAAGAAAAGATGTACCAAGGATTTTCAAAACTTCAGATATAGTTATAGTATCTTCACATTGGGAAGGTTTTGGATTGGTTGCGGCGGAAGGGATGGCTGCAGGTAAACCTGTTATAGCAAGTGATGTGCCAGGTCTAAGTGAAGTAGTTCGTGGAGCCGGAGTTTTATTTGAAAAAGGCAGTCAAAAAGAATTAATCGATAATATTAATTCTTTTCTCAATAATAAAGCGCAGTATTATAAAATTACAGAAAAATGTCTTGAAAGATCTAATAGATACAATATAAAACGAATGGTTGAAGAGTATTTGAAAGTTTACAACCTAAGTCCAATTAGGAAAATTACTAAAAAAGAGGGTTAATATGAAAAAAGTTTATCTAATGATTTTAATCTCATTATTTGCGGCAGGTTCACTATATACTACTAGAAATTTTAGACAGTATCATATGATACTAGTCGTAGGATCTACTACAATGATATATGCGATAGCATTAATGAATCGAACTATTTTTTTAAGATTAGATAAAAAGACATTTGGACTATTTTTATTATATACTATTATGTCAATTGTATCAGGGTTAATTCATGAGAGTAATGAACTAATTGGAGGAGCCCTTTTATTATTATATATTTATATTTCACTTATTGTTTTCTTTCCTAATATGGTTAATGGAAAATATGACGGAAAACGTATGATTGCTAAAGCTTTAATAATGAGTCATATTCCTATGATAATTTTACCAATAATATTAGGTGATTTTAGAACAATATCTTATTCAGGCATGTTTTATAACCCTAATTCATTTGGCACTGTAGTAGCTACTTTAGCTATAGTTCCTCTGTCAAAGCTTGTTTTTGAATTAGATAGATATTATTCAAGGAAGAAAATTAATAGAAAAGATTTTATAAATAATATATTTTTATTCTTTATAATGGTTATACTTGTTCTTTTTTCAAGCAGTAGAACAAGTTTTTTATCACTTGTATTGCTAATAATATTATCTTTAGCAATGTTATCAAAAAAGATATTTAGAAATAATAAAGTAAATATAAGAGCATTTAGAAAAGCTTTTATAAGCATGTTACTTATGCTTCTATTGTTTATTGTGCTTTACAACTTCACTTCTTTCGGGAAAGTACTACAAGAGAGTGTTATAGATAAATTTATGATGAAATCGGATGTTTTACTAGACGGTAGGTCTAACGTATGGCTATTAACAATCAATGACATGCAACCGTTTGGACATGGAAGAGATTACTTTGGACAAATAGGGCTAGGTGCTCATAATACTTTTATAAGTATTTTAGGGCAATATGGCTTTATCCCTTTATTTTTCTTTCTTGGATTCTTTTTTCATGTATTCATTCAATCGATGCAATATGCAGGTCAGGAGAATGAATATATATATAAATACTTACCTCTACTAGCAATAAGTAGTTTCATTATATTGTCCATGGGTGAAGGAATGATGTTAAAAACAAGTATGTTTGTACCCTTTGTGTGTATAGGATTTTTGAGAAGACAGGATAACTCAAGAGTATGCAATAAAGATTTTTAAAAGAATAATTAAAGTGAACACAATTAACAAAATACGAGACGTAGTGAAAGGAGAAATACATGATTAGAATATTGCATTATGGTCTAAGTTCTAATTTAGGAGGAATAGAAACTTATTTATATAAGCTATACTCTAGCATTGATAGAAATAAATTTGAGTTTGATTTCCTTGTAACCGGCAATAAAAAACCATGCTGGTATGATGAGTTTACTTCAATGGGAAGTAAATTTTTTCATGTTACCAGCAGAAGTAGAAATCCCTTAAGAAACAGAATGGAAATATCAAAAATTTTAAAAAACAAAAATTTTGATATAGTACATTGTCATTTGAACAGTTTGAGTTATACAGTTCCGGTTCATTTAGCTCTAAAGCATGATTATCCAGTAATAGTTCATAGTAGAAATGCTGGAATCTTAAAATCAAAAATATCACGTAGTCTTCATAAAATGAATGGTATATTTTTACCACAACACAGAATAAATATGTTAGCAGTCTCTAATGTTGCAGGAACATGGATGTTTGGTAAGAATGCTAAATTTAAGGTTATTAATAATGGTTTAAATGTTGAGAATTATAAGTATAATTCAGTAGCGCGTGATAAAATACGTGAAGAATTTGGACTTAAACAAGAAAAAGTTATTGTTCATGTAGGTGCTATGCGCGAACAAAAGAACCATATGTTTTTATTAGAGGTATTTGTTAAAGTTTTAGAGAAAAAGAGTAATACAAGATTGCTTTTAGTGGGCGATGGAGACCTTAAAGAACAAATACTTAAAAAAATTGATGAATTGAAAATTAAAAATCATGTAATTATTACAGGGAATAGAAAAGATGTGCCAGACATATTATCAGCATCGGATGTATTATTATTTCCCTCATTTTATGAAGGGTTTCCCAATGCTGTTCTTGAGGCCCAAGCCTCTGGATTGCCATGTTTAATATCAGACGTAATAACTAACGAAGTAAAAGTGAATAATAATTGCTTATCATTATCGTTAAAAAAATCATCAACTGAATGGGCTGAACAATTACTTTTATTACAAAATTTTGATGAACGAAGTATGGGAGCATATAATGTTACAGCTAGTGGGCTATCTGTAGAAGGCGAAATAGGTAAGATAGAGAAAACCTATAGAGATATTGTTAATAATGATTGTTGAAAAAGAATAGGTAATGGAAATAGCAGTATATGGTTCTAAAGGATGTCTAAACAGGGCCTATTTTATTTTTACTGATAAACATTTAGAGGTGAACCAATCAAGATATTTAATAATGGAGATTTTGAAAATGATATATAAGTAAGAGGTGACAAGTCTTTGTAATTAGTAATATTAAAAAGTAATTTGAAAGCTTGACTTGAATATTTAATAATTATACAGGAGGTTTTAATGAACATATTATTTTTATCAAATAAATCTGCTTATACAAGTAAGTCATATGGAGGTGCAGAATCTTCTCTTCAATTAATGGCAGAAAAATTTTCTGAACGAGGGCATACTGTACATTATGTTACTAGGAGCTGTAGGGTTTCTATAAAAAAAGTAAAAATTAACAACTTGACATTACATGTATTTCCTAGATCAAGAGGCGCAAAAATACTGAAGTTTATAAAAGTTATAAACAATTTAATTTTACGGTATTACTTAAAAAGATTAATTATTAAGAAAAATATTGAAATTGTATATTGTTTTTATGAAGAAAACATTCTTAGAAGTTTGATTAAGATAAAAAATGGTGGTCCTACCCCTAAATTAGTTATGCGAATGGCCGGTCTTTATTGGTATGAAAAATCAAAAAAATCTAATACTGCACTTCAAGAATACCAATCTATTTTTAATAGTATGGATTCTGTTAACTACATTCATAAAGGACTAAAGGATTTAACAGAATGCAAATTGGTAAAGTTGAACATGAACGTTAACTTTAAAAATACATTTAATTTAGATATTGGATCAAGTTTTAAATATAATAGAGATATTGATTATTTAGATTTAAAAAACAAAGAATTTAGAATTATAATGGCAACTAGATTTTCAAATTATCAGAAAAGGCAGGATATATTAGTGAAAGCCATTGCACTTATAGACAATAAAGTTAATATCAGGGTGAAGCTTATAGGAGACGGTACCGAAAGAGAAAAAGTACAAAAAATGATTAATGATTTGAATATAGAGGATAGAGTGGTAATAGTACCATTTATGGAGCAACAAAAATTGTGGCAAGAAATGCAAAAAAGTGATTTATTATGTCATGCCTGTGATTATGAAGGCCTAGGCAAAATAATTATCGAGAGTATGGCAATGGGTTTACCTGTACTTGCATCACGAGTCAAGCCTTTAAGCGACTACATTGAAGATGGAGTTAATGGGTTTTTAGTTGATAATAAACCTAAAGCCTGGGCAAATAAAATTCAAAAACTAATTAATCAAAAAACCGAGAGAATAAAAGTTTCTCAAGAGTCGATTAAGTTTATTGAAGAAAATTTTAACCCGGATAAAAATATAAAAAAATATGAAAAAAAGTTTAAAGAAATAATAAAGAATTAGTAGTCAAGAATATCATGAATTGTTTTGAGATAGGGATTAAAGTTGGGGTTTTTATGAGTAAAGTATTGTAGTATAAGAACAAGAAAATAAATTCAGAGTAGGTGATTAAGAGTGCAGAATTCTAAAACAATATTAGTTCTTGGTTCAAAGCCTGATTCGGATTTACCTGCGGTTAAGGTTGACCATATATACGCCGCTAATGCAGCTATTATATTAGCTAATAATTATATAAGTATAGGTTTGACTAATAAGGATTTTACCAGTGTAACAACAGGTAAACAGTTAAAAAAACCCGAAGTTCAGGACAGTGTTTTATCAGTGCAACCAAGCTGTATAATTTCTAGAAGATGGGAAATTCCTGATAATATAAAAAATGGTCTTACTAATACTCGAATAATACGGTTAACTGATAAAGAACAAGAGGATTTTCAAAAGCAGTATCTAGGATTCGGGAGGTATCTTGCTGAAATAAAAGTAATACTTAGTATGGTTAAAGTAGATATAAAGGCAGGTTTAAGTAGACTGAAAGCGATCGCAAAGCTTAATCTTAGTGGTGGGTTAAGTACAGGGCTCTATGCTGTTTTGGTTGCTGCACACAATCATCCAGAACATACAATAATAGTAGCGGGTATAGGTCTAGATGCTGGAACGCACTTTAATGATAATAAATTGAAATTCCCATTGTGGAGAGGTCTTTTAGATAAAGAAATGGTTAAATATTTCTCACCAGATTTAAAACAACGGATTTTTACAACAGATTCAAACTTTGCAAAAAATGTAGGGGTTAAAATATATGAAGGGGGAGTGTTATGATCTTATATGAAACATTTGAAGAGATTAATAAGAAATTAGAATGTTGCTTGTTAAAAGGCATTGAAGATCTTCCTCAAAGTTTTGCGGGAAAGAAGGATATTGATCTTTTAGTTTACAGAAAAGATCAGTTTTTATTGCAAAAAATTTTAGTAGGCTTTGGATTTAGACAAGTTGTTTCAGGTTGGCATAAAATGCAACACGGCACAGAGCATTATGTCTTATACGAATCTGAAACAGATCAATTTCACCACCTTCATGTTCACTATAAAATAATATTTGGAATTTTATTTGACAGGGAATATGAGTTGCCATATGTAGAAGATTGGATTAGTCTAGCGACATTACATTCGGACTATCCTATTAAAGTTTTGCCTTTAGAACTGAACATGGTATTTGAAATGCTAAGATCTATTGTTGAAACTAACTATAATTTTAAATCAAAAGTTAGAGCAGTGTTAGCTAAACTGATAAAAAATAATAAATTTATTTATAACCGCAATTATAAATTCTATAAAAAATTTAAATTTTACTACTCGAAGGCAAACATTGAACTTTTTCAAAAGTATTTATATCGGTATTTTTCTTTTGCTATCATAGAAATCAATAAATTAAAGAGTTGGTACATCGATGAAACTTTAACCCCCTTAAAGCATATGTATTTAAGGTCAAGAACATTAGTTAAGTTAAAACAATACAGGCGTATTAATAATAAAGATGCAAGATTATTACGTAGTTTACGAAAAAAAGAAGTAAAAGATGATATTGCTTTTCGTTCTTTAAGTTCAGGAGGAATGATAATATCTATTATTGGTGCTGATGGTACAGGCAAATCAACAATGTGTGATGAGTTAAAAAATTGGCTCAAGTGGGGTCGATTTACTGTGCGAATATTACACCTAGGTGAACCTAAAGGGTTACTTCGACTGTCTTTTATAAATTATTTAATTAAAGTAAGTGGCTTGGTAGGACTCAAGTCAATAACATCATACTTTGATGGACTAAGTTCTTTAATTAAGGCTAAAAAAAGAGCCCAAACAATAAAAAAAGCCCATTACTTAAAGAATAAAGGTTTTATAGTTATTACTGATAGATACCCATTAAAAGAATTTTGGGATAAGGAATCTAAAATGGATTCTCCTAAATTAAATTTTACCAACAAATTATACCCCCGTGTTATCTCTTTATTTGAGAATTTTCCTGATTATCCTGATGCTTTAATTTTTTTGACGGCACCTGATGAAATAATAATTAGCAGAAGACAGGAAGAAGTTATTAGTAATCCAACAATTAAAAATACTTTTGTGCAAAAAAATAAAGATGTTAAAAAGGTCGCATCAGAGCTTAATAGCAAAATATTTAATACTAGTGAAGCTTGGGATGTACTTTACAATAAAGTTCGAGCCTTTGTTTGGAGCAATCTATAAAAAATAAAATGAGTACATTTTATACTTATAAAAAATTATGTTGGATAGGATAATCATTTATAAAGGTTTAAATTATGCTTTGAGGAAGTGGATTTTAAATGGCTAAACATTTTGAGTTTATAGGGATACCTGGATCAGGAAAGACAACTTTAAAAGATTATTTAATTGACCAACTAAATAAAAGAAAATTAAATGTTTTTTCAGTTGAAAGTGCACTTATAAATTCTAATAGAGAAAAGCTAAAAACGGTTAATACTAGTAAGTTTAAATATTTAGTAAAATATTTTATTTATATGTTAGTAACAAACAAGTTCAGCTCAATTTTTCGTTATTCAAACTTCCAGGTGAGTGCATATAATAAATTTGTAAAAAGTAATCCAAGATTGGCTAATTTGATTTTTGAAGTCTTGACTAATCAAGAGATAGAAGAAGTGAAAAAAGAATATATCATGTATTTAATTTTTTCCAATTTTTCTAGTCATCAAATGATAAATGACAATGCCAATAATAATGAAGTAATAATTAATGATGAAGGTTTTTGTCATAGAGCGGTTGCTATTTGGGGTCGGGATAAGAATTATAATTTTTGTAAAAAAGAAATACATAATTATTTAGATCTTATTCCTTTGCCGGATATTATTTTTGTTATAAATACTGGAGTAAAACAATGCGAAAAAAGATTGAACAATAGAGGATATCCTACAATTTTAAAAAGCCTAGAATATGAAGAGAGAGTTAAACGACTTTACTTCATCAGAGAAATTATCAATTATATTGTATCTTTATTAGAAGAGAAAGGTGTTAAAATAGTCTATCTAGATAATATGAGTGAAGGGTGTATTTTTATACCAAATGAAGTTATTGATAATATAGCTGAAAGGTATAAAAGTACATGAAATTATTTTTTTATTTAATATTTTTTTCGGAAAAAAATAATAATAGAACGTCAAAAAAGATGTTATTTGAGAGGAAGACAAGCAATGGTAACAACTTTTAAGAAAATATTAAGGTCAAAATTAATCCGGTCTGCAGGTGTATACACCATCTCAAATTTACTTAACAAAGCAATTCCTTTTTTCTTGCTTCCGTTATTAACTCGGTATTTGACACCACAGGATTACGGTATTGTATCCATGTTTGGTGTTTTGGTAAGTTTAATAACACCTTTAACCGGAATTAATCTACATTCTGCGATAGAAAGAATGTATTTCGAAAAAGAAACATTAGATATTCGTGAATACATTGCTAATAGTCTTTTACTATTAATTATTAGCACAGCTATTGTTTCAGTAATTTTTTATTATTTTGCGCAACCAATTGCTAATTTAATATCTTTACCTACTAAATTACTTTGGATTGCCATAGTTGTATCTTTTGCTCAATTTGTTTCTCAAATTGTTTTAAAGCTTTGGCAAGTTCAGGTAAAACCCTTTCAATATGGTATTTTCAAAATTTCTGAAACTTTTTTGAATGCAATGCTTAGTATTTGGCTTGTAGTTAGTGTAGGTATGGCTTGGCAAGGACGTATTTGGGCACAATTTATAACCGTGGTTATATATTTTATAATTGGAATGTTTATGCTTTTTAATAATGGATGGTTAAAATTTAAGTATAACTCGGACTATGTAAAACACGCTTTAGGATTTGGTTTGCCTCTAATTCCTCATGCGCTTACCAGGGTCATTATGACAATGACGGATCGTATTTTTATTACGAACATGGTTGGCATTGAAACAACAGGTATTTATACGGTTGGCTATCAGATAGGGATGGTTATAAACCTGTTAGCCCAGTCTTTTAGTGTAGCCTATACGCCATGGCTTTTTGAGAAATTAAAAACTAATTTGTATAATGTAAAGATTAAAATTGTTAAGCTAACATATGTTTATTTCGTTGGAATTTTGGCTTTAGCATTAGGATTTTCGTTACTCGCACCAAGGTTTATGAATATATTTCTAGGAAAAGAATTTTCAGAATCAAGCACCTATGTGACTTGGGTTGCTTTAGGCTATGCATTTAATGGAATGTATATGATGATAGGAAAATATATTTTTTATGCACAAAAAACGAAGTATCTTGCAGGAATTACTATGGGTGCAGGTGTACTTAACATTGTTTTAAATTATGTATTAATTAGCTGGTATGGTGCTATCGGCGCTGCCCAAGCAACTACAATTATCTATTTTTTAAAATTTATACTTGTGTGGATGCTTTCGGCAAAGGTATATAGCATGCCATGGAACTTAAGAAGGGTTAAAAAGTAATTGTTTATTGAGATAAAAATGGATGGATTTAGATAAGTTTATAAATAAAGAAATTTATATATCAATAATGAATTTTGAGATTTGAAGTATAGTTTTTTTATGCAATGACGACGTGTTTGAAAGCGGTTTCAAGATCTTTAAAACTATTCTTTTTCGGGAAGATTGATTTGAGAATCAATACCGTAACGCTAATAAGGCATGTTAGCCTGTCTTTTTCTAGCATATGGGGATACTATAACAGTAGTTATGCTCGTAATTATTATGCTTATGATTTACTTATTTAACTTTAGCAGAACTACTGCTTTACTTTATCAAACTATTTAAGAAATATTCCTATATATTGAACTGGAGTAGATTAACAAATAATTTTAGATTGGTTTAAACTTAGATTATAAAAATAATAAAAAAGACTTAGGTGATAATTATATATGTAGTGCCAAAATATTTTAAAAGTTGCCTGTGGAAAATATAGTTGTTTATAAAGTTACGGATAACAGAACTAAAATATATCTCAAAAAGAGGAGAGAGCGTAGCTTTACGGTTAAATTCCTGCTAATTAAGAGGATTAAGATAAAACAATTTTTTTTATTTCATTTTTTAATAATATTAAATGAGGAGTGTTATATTATGAGTTTTAGAAATTTAAAAGCAGTTATACCAGTTAGAGAAGGAAGTGAAAGAGTTAAGGAAAAGGTTTTATTGCCTTTTGCTAATGTAACATTGTATGAATGGAAGATATTACAACTTCTACAAGTGTTACCACCTGAACAGATTGTAGTTAGTACCAATTCAGAAAGATTAATTGATATTGCATTAAAATATAATTTAAGTATTCATAAAAGGGAGGACAAATATTGTATTGGAAACGAAATACCATTTTCAGAAGTTATACATCATGTGATTTCAGGAATAGATGCAGAACATATTGCATGGACTACTTGTGTCGTTCCATTAATGTCTCCTAAAGAATATAAAGATGGTTTTATACAATATTATAAAGCATTAAAAGACGGCCATGATAGTTTAGTTGCTTTTAATTTATTAAAAGACTATCTATGGAATGATGAGGGTTCTTTAAATTATTCAGCATCTGAAGGACATGTAGTTTCACAAAAATTACCTAATGTTTACAGAGTTACTAATGGGCTTTATATGGCTCCTAAAGAGATTATGCTAAAAAGAAAATATTTTGTAGGATGTAATCCATATAAATTTATAGTCAGCAAAATAGCAGGGATTGATATAGATTATTTAGAAGATTATAAAATGTCGTTATCTCTTATTAATATGTACTATGAGGAACATATGAATGAAGTACATGATAATTTAGTAAAAAGACATAGTATAAATAAAGAGGCTGAAACTAGTAACATATAAGAAAGGTCTATTTATATGAAAACTCTAATAAACAAATTTATTCCAAAATACACTAACAACAATAATGACATAAAAATAGCCTAATCATCCTTTCGTATCTGCCCCTTAGGGGCACACGTAGATCATCAAGAAGGACTTGTCACTGGCATGGCTCTTGAATCTAGTGTGGACATGGTCTTTGCTCCTAATAATGATGGCTATATTCGTGTTCAAAGTCTGCACTTCCCTGATGAAGAATACTTTCATGTAGATAATGTACCTGATAAATTACTATAGTAAGGAGTTGTCTGATTTGACTATTAAAGATATTAATAAAGATAAAAGCTATCTTATTACAGGAGCCGCAGGATTTATAGGCTCTTTTTTAGCAAAAAGACTATTAAAAGAGGGCTGTAAGGTAATAGGAATAGATAATATAAATGATTATTATGATACTAACTTGAAAG